>NZ_JASCAS010000034.1:0-281466 GCF_029967615.1 Aeromonas sp. V90_14
TTGCTTGCATGAGGCGCTGGGGCGCCCCATGCAACACGTAATTGGGACATAGCCTATTGGATGGCGCCCCGCATCGCGCCAGCGCGATGCTGGGCGGCTCTGTGGTACTTGATGCGGTGCTTGCCAGTCATACCCATAGCCGTGGGGAGCTAGTCGGCGCGTTCGTCATTGAATGCACAATGGCCAGCACATCACGTGCCCCGCTGCCGGTGATCGCCGGGGAGTATGACCAGAACGTATTCCGAGGCCCTGCCAGTGCAATGGGGGATGCGTGGGATCGGGCAGATAGCCATTCCCAACACCTCAGTAGCGAATGGCAGACGGCAGGCACTGAGCGGTCAACCAGCCGCACCCTGTGGCAACAGGCCGCCGCGCATCAGCAGCAGGTGGCCGAGCTGGGCGAGCAGATGCCCCAGACGTTCATGGCCAATCAGCAACGCTTTGCCGAGGGGCTGCCGGTCAGCCAGCAGACCCGCCAGGGCTATGACAGTCTGGCCGCTGGCCATGTGGCGAATCACACCCTGTGGGTCGAGGCGGCGCCGGTCAGTAGCTGGCGCCTGGTCGGGTTCACCAACCCGCCGCGCTTTGACCAGGTTTGGCAGGCTGACCAGTGGCAAGAAGGCATCCCCATCGGTAAAGGGGTGGCCGCCCAAGCCTGGCACCACGGCCAGCCGCTGATTGAGGGTTGGCGTGATGGCTGGGACGAGGCCATGTGGCCACCCAAGGGCAAGACGCCGCCACCAGAACCACCCAAGCCACCCATCCGCCCCGATAAGCGGGTGCTGCGGCTGGCGTTTGGGCGCAAGCGCGACACGGCAGAGCTGGAGTTCGTCTGGCAGGGCAGTGATGCGGCAATCGTCATTCCAACCCGGAGGGTTTATCTGGTGAGCAACACAGCAAAGATCGTGCGGGTACGCGATGGGCTCGATATCCCAGCCACAGCGGTGAGTATCGAGCTCGATACCGACTCCTGGGCGTGGCAGTTCAGCGCTCAAATTCCCCGTATCGCGGCGGCTGCGCTGACCGATGAGGAAGAGGTCAGCATCCATATCAATAGTCAGCAATGGGACTGCGTGTGCGATGGCTGGCAATCGAGCCAGAGCTTTGGTCGCGAGTCGGCAACGCTGACGGGACGCTCGCGTACCGCTTACTTGTCGCCAACCCATGTATTGGCGCAGGCGGTGAGTGAGCCTGCTGCCGCAACAATGGCCCAGCTGGCTGCAGCCGTATTGCCGGTGGGGTGGACGCTGGATTGGCAAGCGGCTGACTGGTTGGTACCTGCCGGGTTCTTTAGCCTGGATAACCAGACCCCGATCGAGGTGGTCAGGTACCTGGCCGAGGCGGGCGGTGGTTTTGTGTTGCCACACCAGCGCAACCGCCATCTGGTCATCAAGCCTCGTTATCCCACAGCACCATGGCAGCTCGATACTGCTGTGGCCGATGTGGCTATCCCCAGAGCCATCATTACCACCCTGGGCAGTGACTTCCAGCCGGGTCATGCCGCCAACGGGATTTGGGTCAGCGGTGGCCACCAGGGCATCAGTGCGCGGGTGGTGCGCCAAGGGACGGCTGGCGAACAGCAAGCGCCGACCATCACCCACCCGTTGGTGTGTGATGTGACGGCTGCCCGTGCCCAAGGCGTAGTCGGTCTGGCCAAGACCATGCCCAAACGTACCCAAACCATTGAACTGCCGTTGTCAGCTGATACCGGCTTGATCCTGCCGGGGGCTCTGCTCGCCGTGGACGGTTGGAAGGGTTACAACCGGGGCGTCAGGGTCTCTGCTGCGCTGCAGAACAGGGCCATGACGGTACGCCAACAGCTGAGTGTGGAGCGATTTCTATGAACCTGTTTAAGCGATTCCTTGAGCTGGTACCAGGCGCAGATCCCTTGCTGGTTGGTACCGTGACCGCAGTAGGTACCACGACCACGACTCTCAGCGCGTTGGCGGGTGGAACGATCACAGTACGTGGCACCGGGATAGCCATCGGCAAGAAGGCGTTTTACAGGGGAGGGGAGCTGGCAGGAGAGGCGCCGGATTTACCGACCTATGAGATAGAGGTTTAATGCCGGTTTAACGGGGTTATCAAACTCAGTGATTCCGGTGCCATCAAGTTTGATAAACTACCGGGCCGGTAGCTTTTCATTTTCCCCGCAAGTCTTTTTCATTTTCGGCGGCGGGCTACAGTTTGCCCTCGGTATCCGGCTGATGGAGGGGGAGCTGGATCATCTGGGGCTCGCCCTCAAGTGCAACCTGCTCTATCTGCTGGCCGGCGGCATCTCCCTGAGTCTGGCGGTCTGGCTGCTGCCACTGCAACCGGCCTGGATCCCGCTGCTGATGCTGTCGGTGGCGCTGCCGCCGGCGGTGCTCAACTACATGCTGTGCGAGCAGTACCAGTGCCAGCCCGAGAAGGTGGCTAGTATCGTGCTCGGCGGCAATGCGCTCTCGGTTCTGGTGATCCCGTTGGCGGTCTGGCTGGCCTTGCATCTGGGTAGTTGATCCTGCTCAGCAATAAAAAAGACGCCTGAGGGCGTCCTTTTTATTGCTGAACAGAAAGTTCGATTACGATTCGCTAATCGAACCTACGGCCCTGCATTCGTGTTACCCACTAGGGTGGATGGTCAGCCTGATAGCAAGGTGTGAGCCATTGGCGCGGTTAAACAGTCTTAAACACCATTGCTTTTGTACCCCTTGACCTTGCTGGTGATCCCTTTCGGAAACCAGTCCCCTTTACCCACCCGCGCCTGTACCTTTTTCTGATATTGCTCAGGGGATAGCACCTTGGGGGTTTTGTGGCGGGTGCCGTTGCAGTGCCGACAGGCGGCCACGATATTGGCGGTCTGGTTCGAACCGCCGTTGCTGCGTGGTTGTAGATGTTCCCCCGTGCACTGCAATAACCGGGCTTCGGCAGGGGTGAGGCGGTATTGATGCATCAATGCGGCAGGGGAGGCCTCCCACATTGGCAGTCCGCAATAGAAGCAGTGAAAGGATTGACGAACGGCAGCCTGATGGCGTTGTTTGGCGATGTTACCCATGGTTGTGACCTCAATCAGTTTGATATTGAAGTCCATGACGGTATGGATTGGATAATGGCCGGACGGACTTCGGTTCAAGTTGAAGTCCCGTCCTCCACATGTTCGCGGCGGCGGGTACTGACCAGAGGTCTCTGGGCAGCCTTACACCGCTCACCTTACGATACAACGGCGATCAATTGATAGCGTGGTTTTAGATTGCTGTAAAGTGAACAATTTAGGGTATGAGATTTTATCGTTTAGTTTATTGGTATTCATTTTGGTTTTTTCCCATAGGGACAGTAGTTTTTCCTTCAATCTGCTTTCCATAAGCGACTAGCATCACCTCAAAAAGCTCTGGAATGTCGGAAAAGTGAACAAATGGAACAAAGAGATATGTTTGTTGTTTTCTGATAACTCCTGCTTGTGAGCTTAATGAACGTTTCAATCCGGGTATAAAAAACTCTATTGCAAAACCTTCGTAAATGAAACAAATTGAGCCTTCCATTATTAATGGGGAAAGAATTATATCTTTTAAATTAGATAAGCTAAAACCTCCAGTTGGAGTTTTATCTATCAGCCTGCTCAATTTTACAGAGATCTGGCATGTTGGTATTTGTGAATTATTTATAAGGGCTTGTCGTAATACTTCTTTAACTGATGGATCTATATATACATTAGAGTAGTTGGGATGCCCTGAACATGCTATGCGCCATAGTATAGAGAGAAAGTACATGTTCATCCTTTGTAGGTTTAATCCTGAGAATTTAATACCTACTTCCGTTTTGTTGTATTTCCCAACTTTTCCCCTTAATACATCTAAACCGTATCTTTCATAATTATCATTTAATAGTGCCTCACAATTTCTGCACAGCATGTGTTCAGCCCAACTATCACTGCTATATTTATTTTCTTCATGAATATCATTGGATAATAAAATAGCTTTTCCCGAGCTCTTTCTTGATATTCTTTTGAATACGGCATTGCCAATTGCATGTGACACTTGTAATTTTGATTTGTTTTTGCATAACCGACATTTTTCACTTTCGTTCATAGTAAGTACCAGAATCAGAAAATATTAATTGGTGTTTGATAAAAATATTTACATAAAAGCATTTGTATATCAATGGGTTATGCTCTTTTGGTGAGTGTGAAATGTATTCTAACCCACCATAAACCCCATCCCCCTTCATGCCGCCGCACTATGGCGGCATGAACATACCCAAGACCCCATACTCAGCGCCCTTCGTGGCCATCCTCCAAGCCAACCCCGTCAGCGGGGAGCGGTTGGCGGTGCTCGATGCGCAGCTCACCCCCGAAGGCGATGGCTGGTACCAACTGCTGCCGGTCGGCCCGTTCAAGGCCCGTGATGGTCGTCCGTTCGATGTGGCGAGTGGTCACTGGCAACTGGACGGGCAGATCGCTGCCGCCCTGATTGCCCGAGTCAAAGCTCTTGGGCAAGACATCCTGATCGATTACGACCACCAGACCCTCAAGACTGACCAGAACGTCCAGCCTGCGCCAGCTCCCACTCCTGGCAGCGGGGTGAGTGCAAGTTCCCTTTTCGTGATCCTCGGCGAAGTCGTTGCCATCGAATTGGCATAGTATCTGGCCAGCATGAATCCCACCCGGGGTGGGAGCCAGGGGATTTACAACATGATGTCCGTCAGTAACCAATGTTTGTTGATGCAGATCCAGCCCACCATTTTGCGCTTTGCCAAGATGCTGGCCAGCGTGCTGCAACTGGAAGTGGAAATCGTGGACGCCAACATGGTGCGGGTGGCGGGAACCGGCCCTTACGGCAAGTTCTTCGGTCGCCAGCTGGAGGGGGACTCCCGCCTGTTGCGCTACGTCATCGAGCATCAGCGCGAGAAGATCGTCACCCACACCAGCGAGGATCCGGTCTGCGAGGGGTGCAGCTGCAAGGAGAGCTGCCGGGAGCGGGCCTTTCTCGGGGTGCCCATCATGGTGGAGGAGAACTGCATCGGGGTGATCAGCCTGGTGGCCTTCAACCCGGAGCAGCAGGCCCGCCTCAACAACAACCTGCAGGAGGTGTGCGATTATGTGCAGCACATCTCCAGCATCTTCGTGGCCAAGCTGCTCGACTCGCGCGGCCTGTCGGACGGGGTCAACAAGGTCTTCCTCAGCCTGATGAACCACATGGATCAGGGCTGCCTGCTGCTCGACGAGAAGAGCCAGGTGCTCTACGCCAACGAGGTGGCGCTCAAGCAGCTCAACTGCCAGCAGGAGGCGCTGCTGGGCTGCGAGATAGGGCTGCGGCCGCTCACCTTTGCCCAGCAGGGGTTGACCGGCCACCTGCAACACATCGTCACCCTGGGGGATCGTCAGGAGCTGATCATCGGCCAGTTGCACCACGTGCAGGGCCAGCAGCTATTTCTGATGGCGTTTCACCAGTCTCATGGCACGCCGAACCCGCCGCTGGAGCCCGACGAGGGAGTCAGCATGCTGATCGGGGAGAGCAAGCCGATGCGGGCCCTGAAAAAGCTGCTCCATCGCATCGCCCTGAGCCCCTCCAGCGTGCTGGTGTGCGGCGAGAGCGGCACCGGCAAGGAGGTGGTGGCTCGCGCCATCCACCGGCTCAGCCCGCGCCGCGACAAGCCCTTCATCGCCATCAACTGCGCCGCCATCCCCGAGCAGTTGCTCGAGAGCGAGCTGTTCGGTTACGTGAAGGGGGCCTTCACCGGGGCCTCCAGCACCGGCAAGCAGGGGCTGATCCAGGCCGCCCAGCAGGGCACCCTGTTTCTCGACGAGATAGGGGACATGCCGCTCACCATGCAGGCCAAGCTGCTGCGGGTGCTGGAGCTGCGGGAGGTGACCCCCATCGGCGCCAGCCGGCCGGTGCCGGTAGACATCCGCATCATAGCCGCGACCCACCAGCATCTGGAGCAGTACATCGCCGAGGGCAAGTTTCGCGAGGATCTCTTCTATCGCCTCAACGTCATTCCCATCCACCTGCCGCCCCTGCGCGAGCGGGAGGGGGACGTGGCGCTGCTGACCCACTACTTCCTCAACCTGCACACCAGCCGCATCGGTCTGCTGTATCCGGGGCTGAGCCCGGAGGTGATGGCAATGCTCGAGGGCTACCGCTGGCCCGGCAACGTGCGCGAGCTCAGCAACCTCATCGAGTACCTGGTGAACGTGGTGCAGGCGGGAGAGGTGATCGAGAGCATCCTGCTGCCCCCCAATATTCTGCGCAACCAGCGCAGTGGGGCGGACGAACCGCCACGCAGCACGGCGCAAATCGCGCGCATGCCGCTCTCGCCCGACCCTTATTCCCATGGCGTGCTGGCCGACCCTGCGCTCAGCCCTGCCGCTGGCAACCCGGCAGCGGTTACGGGGGCTCCCTGGTCATCGCCAGAGGCAAGCCTGCCAGAGCCGGGGGCCGGCCAGGTCGAGCGCGGGTTGGCGCTGCCACTTGGCGAAAACGGGCTGGAGAACATGGAAAAGCAGATGATAGAGGAGACCCTGCTGCGCCTTGGCAACAAGAAGCTGGCCGCCCAGGCTCTGGGGATCGGCATCGCCACCCTCTATCGCAAGATAAAGAAGTACGAGATAGCCGTGCAGGCCTGATCTCGTTTCGGGTCGCCTGGCGGCCCCGCTTGACCGCGCCGCGACCGATAATCGCGGCGTTATCATTATGAGAATGTCGTCCCGCTTTCTATCAATTGGCAGGCTCTGGTGATAGCCGGACTGATAATTATCAGGGCCGGCTTGGCCTCCTCTCACCCTATTCTCGCGCTATTTCAGTGGCGCTCAGTCATCCGCTTCAAAATAAGCTATCTCACCTGCCTTGGCGGGGCGCCATATAGCCTCAGGCTGTGCGCCGGCTCACATTCAAGACGCCTTTTCTGGTTATTCCCCGCTTATTTATGCGTTGGCACGCTTATTGATTGCCCTTATTTGACGCTGACCGATGAACTCACCCAATGGCCCTTGTTTCGGTGACCTGTGAGTGGAAGGGGAGCAATGCATTTCTCATCAACAGATTGGGGCTAACGATGAAAGCAGTGAACCAGTTAATCAAAGAGATCAATGAACTCAAGTCCAACCTGCATGAAAAAGACTTCCTGCTGACCTGGGAGCAGACCCCTCAGGAGCTGGCGCTGGTGCTCAAACTGGCCGAGGCCCTCAAGGGACTGCGGGCCGAAAACATCGCCACCAAGCTGTTCAATACCGGTCTTGGCATCTCGGTGTTTCGTGACAATTCCACCCGTACCCGTTTCTCCTACGCCTCCGCCCTCAACCTGCTCGGCCTGACCCAGCAGGATCTGGACGAGGGCAAGTCCCAGATTGCCCACGGCGAGACCGTTCGTGAAACCGCCAACATGATCTCCTTCTGCGCCGATGCCATCGGCATTCGCGACGACATGTACCTGGGGGCCGGCAACGCCTACATGCGTGAAGTGGGCGCCGCGCTTGACGAGGGATTCGAGAAGGGGGTGCTGCCCCAGCGCCCGGCGCTGGTCAACCTGCAGTGCGACATTGATCACCCGACCCAGTCCATGGCTGATCTCGCCTGGTTGCAGGAGCACTTCGGCAGCCTCGAGAACCTCAAGGGCAAGAAGATTGCCATGACCTGGGCCTACTCGCCGAGCTACGGCAAACCGCTCTCCGTGCCGCAGGGCATCATCGGTCTGATGACCCGCTTTGGCATGGACGTGACCCTGGCCCACCCAGAGGGATATGACCTGATCCCGGACGTGATCGAAGTGGCCAAGGAGAATGCCAAGGCCTCCGGCGGAAGTTTCCGCCAGGTTACCTCCATGGAAGAGGCGTTCAAGGATGCCGACATCGTCTATCCCAAGTCCTGGGCCCCCTATCAGGTGATGGAGCAGCGCACCGAGCTGCTGCGGGCCAACGATCATGCGGGCCTGAAAGAGCTGGAGCAGCATTGCCTGGCGCAAAACGCCAAGCACAAGGATTGGCACTGCACCGAAGAGATGATGGCCCTCACCAAGGGGGGCGAGGCACTCTATATGCACTGCCTGCCGGCGGATATTTCCGGCGTCTCCTGCAAGGAAGGGGAAGTGAGTGAAGGGGTATTCGAGAAATACCGGATCGCCACTTATAAAGAGGCGAGCTGGAAGCCCTATATTATCGCCGCCATGATTGTCGCCCGTAAATTCTCGGCACCGGGCGCTGCCCTCGAAGGCTTGATAAAAGAGGCGCAAAAACGCGTCAAATAATGGCCTGGCCTGGCCTGGCCGGGCGGGAAATAAGTCCCGCCCGGCCGTCGTCATCACGCAATTATTGTCACGGGTTCTCTCCCCGGGGCGCTTTTCACTCGATGATCCCCGGCGAGATGACTCTTTGCGAGGTATTCATGTCCCAATTTTCCCTGAAGATGGAGATTGCCGATAACCGTTTCTTTACCGGTGAGTCGCTGCCCCTGTTTTCCCGTGCCGAGGCGCAAAAGGCCCGCGCCTTTCATAAAAAACTGGCCGGTTATGAGCCCACCCCCCTGTGCGATCTGAAGGCGCTCGCTGGCTATATCGGTGTGAAGAACATCCTGGTGAAGGATGAGTCCAAGCGCTTTGGCCTCAACGCCTTCAAGATGCTGGGTGGCGTCTACGCCATCGCCAACCTGCTCTGTGAAAAATACGGGGTGGCGGTGGAGGATTTCACCTTCGATCTCATCAAGCGCACCATCAAGGAGCCGATGACCTTCGCCACCACCACCGACGGCAACCACGGTCGCGGCGTTGCCTGGGCCGCCAAGCAGGTGGGTCAGCATGCGGTGGTCTACATGCCCAAGGGCTCGGCCCAGGAGCGGGTGGATCACATTCTGGCGCTGGGGGCCGAGTGCATCGTCACCGACATGAACTACGACGACACAGTGCGCCTGACCATGAAGATGGCCGAGGAGCGCGGCTGGTACATAGTGCAGGACACCGCCTGGGAGGGTTACACCAAGATCCCGACCTGGATCATGCAGGGTTACGCCACCCTGGCCGACGAAGCGGTCGAACAGATGCAGGCCATGGGCATCAAGCAGCCCACCCACGTGCTGCTGCAGGCCGGGGTCGGGGCGCTGGCGGGCGGCGTGCTCGGCTATCTGGTGGACTGCTTCGGGGCGAAGAACCTGCACAGCATAGTCGTCGAGCCGGATCAGGCCGACTGCATCTACCGCTCCGGCGTGGCGGGGGAGATGGTCAACGTGGGGGGCGACATGCGCACCATCATGGCCGGTCTCGCCTGCGGCGAACCCAATCCCCTCGGCTGGCCGGTGCTGCGCGGCTGCACCACCCAATTCATCTCCTGTCACGACAAGGTATCGGCACTCGGCATGCGAGTGCTCGGCAATCCCCTTGGCGATGACCCCCGCATCATCTCCGGTGAATCCGGCTCGGTCGGCACTGGCGTGCTGGCGGCGGTGCGCCACCACCCGGATCGCGCGGTGCTGATGGCCCGGCTGGGGCTCGATGAGCAGTCGGTGGTGCTGGTGATCAACACCGAAGGGGACACCGACGTGGCCCATTACCGGGAAGTGGTGTGGGAAGGCAAGCACCCCGCCTGCGACTAATCCCTGCGAGAACAGAGACATGAATTGAAGAACTGATCGCGCCTCGCCAACGGGGTGCGGTAACGGGCACAGGGCGCTGCCGACGAACAGGCCGCGCACTCTCAGTTGTTATGGAGAATCACAATGAGCAAGCAAATTCCGTTTGAAATGGTGTTGGAGAAGGCCTACCAGTACAAGGCCGAGATGACTCAGTTCCTGCGCGACATGATCGCCATCCCGAGCGAGAGCTGCGATGAAGAGCGGGTGGTGCTGCGCATCAAGCAGGAGATGGAGAAGGTCGGCTTCGACAAGGTCGAGATCGACCCCATGGGCAACGTGCTGGGCTATATCGGCCACGGCCCGCACCTGATCGCCATGGATGCCCACATCGATACCGTCGGTATTGGTAACCGCGCCAACTGGACCTTCGATCCCTATGAGGGGATGGAAGATCACGAGATCATCGGTGGTCGCGGCGCCTCCGATCAGGAAGGGGGCATGGCCTCCATGGTCTACGCCGGCAAGATCATCAAGGATCTGGGTCTGGAAGACGAGTACACCCTGCTGGTGACCGGCACCGTGCAGGAGGAGGATTGCGACGGTCTGTGCTGGCAGTACATCATCGAGCAGAGCAAGATCCGCCCCGAGTTCGTGGTCAGTACCGAGCCCACCGACTGCCAGATCTACCGTGGCCAGCGCGGCCGCATGGAGATCCGCGTTGAAGTTCAGGGTGTCAGCTGCCACGGCTCCGCGCCGGAGCGCGGTGACAACGCCATCTTCAAGATGGGCCCGATCCTGGGTGAATTGCAGGAACTCAGCCACAACCTCGGCCATGACGACTTCCTCGGCAAGGGCACCCTGACCGTCTCCGAGATCTTCTTCACTTCGCCAAGCCGCTGCGCCGTGGCGGACAGCTGCGCCGTCTCCATCGACCGCCGTCTCACCTGGGGCGAGACCTGGCAAGGGGCGCTCGACGAGATCCGCGCCCTGCCTGCAGTGAAAGCCGCCGGTGCCGAGGTCTCCATGTACCAGTACGACCGTCCGGCCTACACCGGTCTGGTCTATCCGACCGAGTGCTACTTCCCGACCTGGAAGGTGGAAGAGGATCACATCACGGTCAAAACCCTCTCCAAGGCGTACACCCAGCTGTTCAACAAGGCGCCGGTGGTGGACAAGTGGACCTTCTCGACCAACGGGGTCTCCATCATGGGTCGTCACGGCATCCCGGTCATCGGCTTTGGCCCGGGCAAAGAGCCGGAGGCCCACGCCCCGAACGAGAAGACCTGGAAGGAGCATCTGGTCAAGTGCGCCGCCATGTACGCCGTGATCCCCATGCTCTATCTGGCCGAGCTGGACAAGTAAGGGGTCTGCCGGGCGGTGACTGCCATCACCGCCCGGCTGTTGCATGTGTGGCAAGTGCCCCGTCTTTAGCAGGCGGGGCCTTGCTGTTTGACGCGATCGGATGTGTGAGGGGGTGGGGATGAAACGGCTGATCAAACAGGGTGTGCTGGTCGACTCACAAGGTGAATATCGTCAGGATCTGCTGATCGAAGACGGAGTGATCCGCGCTCGGGCCACCGATATCCAGCCCGATGGCGAGACCGCGGTGATCGATGCCAGCGGCTGCTACGTGATGCCGGGCGGCATCGACGTCCATACCCACTTCAACATCGATGTCGGGATTGCCCGCAGTTGCGATGATTTTTTCAGTGGTACCCGTGCCGCCGCCTGTGGTGGTACCACCACCATCGTCGATCACATGGGATTTGGCCCGGCGGGGTGCAATCTGCATCACCAGCTGGCCCGCTATCACGACTATGCCGTCGATCAGGCAGTGGTCGATTACAGCTTTCACGGCGTTGTTCAGCATGTGGATGACGCCATCCTCAACGAGATGGCCGCCATGGTGCAGGAGGAGGGGATCAGCAGCTTCAAGCTCTATCTCACCTACCAGTACAAGCTGGGGGACCACGACGTGCTGCGCGCCCTGGCCCGCCTCAAGGAGGTGGGGGCGCTTGCCACCGTCCATCCCGAGAACGATGCCGCCATTGCGGCGCGCCGGGCGGCCCTGCTGGCCGCCGGTCACCATGAACCCTGGTATCACCCGCAAAGCCGCCCGCTGGAGTGTGAGGCGGAGGCCATCGCCCGGATGATCAATCTGGCGGGGCTCGCTGGCAATACGCCGCTCTATATCGTCCATCTCTCCAACGGCTTGGGGCTGGAGTACCTCAAGCTGGCACGCCGCCAGGGGCAGCCGGTCTGGGTGGAGACCTGCCCGCAATATCTGCTGCTCGATGAGCAGTGTTATTACAAGGAGAACGGGGTCGACTATCTGCTCAGCCCGCCGCTGCGCGGGCGCAGCGAGCAGGACAAGCTGTGGGTCGGCATCGCTGCGGGCGACATCGATACGGTGGCGACCGATCACTGCAACTTCTCCCACGCCCAGCGCATGACCTTGTCAGGTGGCGATTTCAGCCGCTGCCCCAATGGTTTGCCCGGGGTGGAGAACCGGATGCTGCTGCTGTTTGCCCACGGGGTATTGGGCGGGCGCATCTCGCCGTCCCGCTTCGTGGCCCTCACCAGCACCAACCCGGCGCGCCTGTTTGGCCTCTGGCCGCGCAAGGGCAACCTGCAACCGGGGTCTGACGCCGATCTGGTGGTGATGGATCCCCGTGGCGAGACCCTGATCCGTCACGCCGCCCTGCACGACAACGGCGACTACAGCCCCTACGAGGGGATGCGCTGCCCCGGCCAGATCAGGATGACCCTCAGTCGCGGCGAGATCGTGGCCCGCGACGGCGAGTTTCTGGGGCGGCGTGGTCATGGCCGCTTTCTGGCCAGAGCGCCCTTTGATCCGGCGTTGGTGCCGGAGCAGCACTCGCCTTGCCCCGTGGTGGCGGGCTGACAATCTGTTCGAAGCAGGCTGACCCGCAAGCTTATGTGCACAACGAAAGGTGGGCCGGTATTGCGCCGGCTTGTCCCATCACTGGAGATAACAAGATGAAACAGAGAATCGTACTGGCCCTTGGCGGCAATGCGCTGGGCAACAACCTGCCCGAGCAGATGAAGGCGGTGCAGAGCACGGCGGGCACCATTGCCGACCTGATCGCCCAGGGGCACGAGGTGGTGGTGACCCACGGCAACGGCCCGCAGGTGGGGATGATCCAGCAGGCGTTCGAGGTGGCGGCCCGCCACGACCCTAAAGCGCCCCATCTGCCCATGTCGGTCTGCGTGGCCCTGAGTCAGGGTTATATCGGTTATGACCTGCAAAACGCCCTGCGCGAAGCCTTGCTGGAGCGCGGTATTCACAAGCCGGTGGCCACCCTGGTGACCCAGGTGGAGGTGGATAAAAACGATCCCGCCTTCCTCGATCCCAGCAAGCCCATCGGCGGCTTCTTCAGCAAGGAGGAGGCCGAGGCGCTGATGGCCAAGGGCGAGCGGCTCAAAGAGGATGCCGGTCGCGGCTATCGCCGGGTGGTGGCCTCTCCCAAACCCGTCGACATCATCGAGAAGGAGACCGTCTCTGCCATGCTGGCCGCCGGTCAGGTGGTGATCACCGTCGGGGGCGGCGGCATTCCGGTGCTGCGCGAGGGCAACCACCTGCGCGGTGCCAGCGCGGTGATCGACAAGGATTGGGCCAGTGCCAGGCTGGCGGAGCTCATCGATGCCGACATGCTGATCATCCTCACCGCGGTGGAAAAGGTCGCCATCAACTTCGGCAAGCCCGAGGTGCAGTGGCTCGATACCCTGAGCGTGGCCGATGCCAACAGATTTATCGCACAGGGGCAGTTTGCCAAGGGCTCCATGTTGCCCAAGGTGGAGGCGGCGCTCTCGTTCGCCACCTCCATGGCGGGGCGCAAATCCCTGATCACCCTGCTGGAGAAGGCCGCCGACGGCATTGCCGGCAAGACTGGGACCCTGATCAGCCTGTAGCCTCGCCTTTGATGGTTGCAAACAGGGGGCCCAAGGCCCCCTTTCTGTTGGCCGGTGCCAGGGATTGGCAGGCGGGAAGCATGGGCCGGCCAGCTCTTATCCGCAGTGGGCAGGGGGACGGCAGAGGAGTAAAATGGCGCCCCGAATGGCGGACGTACCGACCGCAGCAACAAGGCAGCACAATGAATAGCAAGTTGAACATGGCGGCGCTGGGGGGATTGGTCCTGCTCACCGCCATCTGGAGTTACAGCTGGATCGTGATGAAGCAGGTGATGCTCTACGCGGGGGCGTTCGAGTTCACCGCCCTGCGCTGCCTGTGCGGATCCCTGGTGTTGCTGCTGGTGCAGTGCCTGCGCGGGCGCCGTTATCTCAGGCCCACCCCGTTTCGCTATACCCTCGCCATCGCCCTGTTCCAGACCTGCGGCATGGTGGGGTTGGCCCAGTGGGCGCTCATCAGCGGCGGGGCGGGCAAGGTGGCCATTCTGAGTTACACCATGCCGTTCTGGGTGGTGATCTTCGCGGCGCTTTTTCTGGGTGAACGGATGCGCAAGCTCCACTATCTGGCGGTCGGGGTGGCCGCCTGCGGCCTGCTGTTGGTGATCGAGCCCTGGCAGTTGCATCTGGATTCCATGAAGAGCGCGCTGCTGGGCATTGCCTCCGGCATCTGCTGGGGGATCAGCGCCATCATCGCCAAGCGGATGTATGCCCGCCACCCCGGGGTGGATCTGATGTCCCTCACTACTTGGCAGATGATCTACGCCACCCTGGTGATGGCGCTGGTGGCGGCCCTGGTGCCGGAGCGACCCATCGATTGGCAGCCCTATGTGTTTGGTGCGCTCGCCTACAGCGCCATCTTCGCCACGGCGCTGGCCTGGAGCCTCTGGCTGTTCGTGCTGAAAAAGCTGCCGGCGGGGATCGCCGGGCTCAGCACCCTGGCGGTGCCGGTGAGCGGCGTGCTGCTCTCCTGGTGGCTGCTCGGCGAAAACCCGGGGCCGGTGGAGGGGAGCGGCATCGCCCTTATCGTGCTGGCGCTCATCGTTATCAGCCGCAAGGGCAAGCGTTCCGTGGTGTCGGTGGCGGGGGAGACCCGGGTCAAGCAGGGCTAAGCCGACTGCCGGCAAAGAGATAAAAAGGGCCCGCCATCATGGCGGGCCCTTTTTGTTGGCGAGCTGGCTTATCTACGCTGGGCCAGATGCATCATGGCCTCCAGTACGACGCCGCCGATCGATAACGCGGGCCTTGCCGATAGGGCAATGGCGTTGCCCTTATCTGCGTTGGGCCAGATGCATCATGGCTTCCAGCACGGCGCCGCCGATGGCCCGCGCCTTGTCAGAGACGGTAGTGGGATCGGCCCGCTCGCCCCTGGGGTCGATGTCACCGATCTTGAAGCCGACGGTCACCTCGATGCCATCGCTGAGCAGACCCCGCACCATGCCGGAGAGCGGCGCTATGATGGGGGCGTCCCCCACGTGGGCGATCACGTCCCCCTCCTGCACCAGATCACCGAGCTTGATCAGGCTCTTCATCACCCCGGCGACGGGGGCGCGCACCACCCGGCGGGCGGAGTGCCCCTCGATCACCCCGGGAATGCCGGTATTGGGCTGGGCAGGGCCCTGATAGATGACCCGCCCCAGATGGTGGCCACGGTTGGTCTCAATCACCGCATCGCAGTCACGCCCCGCCTCAAAGCCCGGGCCCAGGGCCACCGTGATAGGGGCCATCTCCCTGTGGGTGCCGAGGTTCTGCTTGGCCAAGATGGCATCCACCAGGTAGCGGGGCTTGAGCTCGGCGAGGGTGGCGCAGTCGGGGTCAACCAGCAGCGGAATGATGCCCAGATCCAGCTGCTCGAATGCCTGCTCGACGCTCTCGACCCGCTTGGCTCGCACCCCCTCGACACTGGTTTCACCGTCGAACATCCCCTGGGCGAAGGCGACGGTGCGGCGGATCACCGTGGGCTTGTCGAGATCCAGCATCACCACCTTGAAGCCGGCATGGTAGAGGCGCAGCGCCACCCCGGTGGCGATATCGCCGGAGCCGCGCATCACCACCAGCTGATCCCGCTTGAGGCGCACGTCATCCTGCATCAGGCCACCCGATTTACCGTTTTTCACCTGCAACAGCTCGGCGAGGATGCTGATGGCGATCTCTTCCGGAGTTTCGGCACCTATGTTGTAGCCGATGGGGGCGTGCAGCCGCTGCAGTTGGGCCTGACTCACCCCTTGCTGGCGCAGCGCCTGGGTGAAAGTCTGCACCTTGCGCTTGCTGGCGAGCAGCCCCAGGTAGGTGAGGGGGCGGCTGATGAGCCGATCCAGCGCCTCCTTGTCCTGATGGTTGGTGGCGATGATGACGAAGTTGGCGGGCTCGATGGCAAGCTGCTCGATCACCGCGCTGATGGTGTCGGCCTGCTGCAAATGGGTTCCGGCCGGGAAGCGATCTGGGCTGAGGCTCCCCTCGAAGCAATCCCCTACATGGATGTCAAAGCCGAGCGGCGCGGCGGCATGGGCCAGCGCCCGGTTGACGTGGCCGGCACCGATCAATACCAGGCGGGGGCGCAGGCCGTAGACGTCGATATAGACCGACATGGCGCCGCCGCAATCCGAGCCCACCGCATGTTCGCCGTTGCGCGCCATCCGGCCGTGGAAGATGCGCGGCTTGCGCTCGGCAATGGCGGCCACTGCTTCTTCGATCACCAGCCGCTCTATCATGCCGCCGCCGATGGTGCCGAGGATCCGGCCATCGGCCATCACCAGCATCTGGGCCTGATGGCGCGGGGTGGAGCCGCGACTCTCGATGATCTGGGCCATGGCAAAGGGGGTGTTCTCCTGCTCCAGTCGGGCAGCGTGTGCAAACAGATTCATAAGGTACCTCGTATCATCCTTAACGGGTCAGCGATTGCGCGGCTTCGGGGGCAGGCCGACAGCAAACATGGTGAATGGCGCCGGGTTCACGCACGGCCCCCTGCCAGATGGCGTGGAGCTCGGGGTGGCGCTGCAGCAGGTTTATCAGGGCGGGCAGCCACTGCTGCTCATTTTGATAATCGCCATTGATAAACCAGACTCGGCGCGCCCCGGGCGGGGTGCCCTTGAACGCCCCCTCGGGGTGGGCGATGAGCCGGTCAAACAGGGCCCAGTCGAGCCGTTCACCGGCCGCAATCTCGCACAGGGCCTGGAACTCGGCCCAGCGATGGATCTGCGCCGGGTCGGCGCTGGCTCCCACCATGGCGCCGCCTACCAGGGCGATCACCCAATCACTGTGCTGAGGAATGCAAGGTTCGTGCAAAGCGGGCGCTTTCAATAACTTCTGATGGGCGCCGTCCGCCTCCACCAGGATGATGTCGAAGCGTTGCTGTCCCTTGAGCAGATCGATCTGCTGAGGGCTCGGCCCCACCGCCTTGCCGCTGGCCCGATCGAGGTGGCTGAACAGCACCAGCTGCATCGGTTCATCGGGCAGGGCCTGGCAGCGGGTCAGCTGCCGGATGGGATCGGCCTCGATCAGCAGGGTGCGCCGAGGGGAGGGGGTGGGCAGAAACATCCGGGTGCTGGTGGTGAGCAGCACCTTCTTGCCCTGTTGATGGAAATAGTCGGCCAGCCAGAAGAGGGTGCTGGTTTTCCCCCCGGCGCCGCAAAGACTAATTAAAGTGGTACGCCCATCAATATTTTCGGTGAGCGGGTTTAATACACTCTCGATATTTGGCGAGGTGAGCAGAATGGGTGATGAAATAGCCATGGCGACGACCGATGAAAATAGAGGCGCGGTCAGTGAGAAGCACTGGCATTCGCGCGAGCGGTGCGACTGCCTAATTACGGCGGCCGGGCTCTCATCACGAATGGGCGCGTGGAAATTGATGCTACCGTATCGCCAGAGCACGATTCTTGATGAGAGTCTCAAAAATGCCCTGGTGCTGTGTGACCGGGTCATTCTGGTGGTGGGGCACCGCGCCGATGAGCTGATCAGTCGCTACGCCAATCACCCCCGTATCCGGCTGGTGCACAACCATGATTATGCACAGGGGCTCGGCAGCTCCATCCGCGCGGGGCTCGCCGCCTGTACCAGCGATCACCTCTTCGTGAGCCACGGCGATCTGCCCTGCATCCCCCCCGAGGTGTACCGCTCGCTCTGGCAGGTGCGGGGGGACGAGACCCTTTTCCCCTCCTATCAGGGGGAGGCAGGCCACCCCGTGCTGTTGCCCAGAGCCCTTGCCAGGACGCTGGCGGCGGCGCCGGCACAGGGTTCGGTGCGCCGCTGGCTGCTGGCGCACCCCCATCGATTCATCGAGGTGCAGAGCGACGCCATCCTGCAGGATGTGGACACCCCGGAGCGCTATCAGGCGCTGCTGGCAAACGAAGCATTCGAGCGCTGAAGTGGTCGGCTGGCAGGGGCTTGCCCGGCCTTCGTTTGCATATTTATCCCCTTGTCTAACCCGTTATCTGGGGCCGACAGCGGCCGTTATCATCCTGGCCGGCCTGATAATGGCGATGGCCGCACTCTTTATCAAACTGATAGCGCGCCGCGCCAAAGTGAGATCATTTTCAGCAACGAGGGCGGTGTTTCCATTATTTAAATTCGGTGTTGATAGCCACTCTCATTGTCGAAACTGGTATCGGCTTTCGATGTTTTATTAATTGGAGGTGCCTCACGTTTTTATGGCAGAAAAATAAAAAGATCCGGCGCTGGCCTGATTGTTGCTCTTGTCAGTTTCAAGGGGCTTTTTATGCGTGGTTATGGATGGGCCCCATTTATTCACCCTGTCAATGAGCAGTGCCGCTGCAAGGAGATCAACATGGGCGATATTATGCGACCCGTTCCCTTCAAGAACCTTCTGGTCCGTATCTTCTCGGAATATAAAGCGAGTCAATCCATCTTCGGCATTCCCGCCGCGCAATTCTATCGCAAGCAGGACGAGCGCAAGATCAAGGTGTTCGGTGAAACCTGCGAGACTCCCATCGGCCCGGCGGCCGGCCCCCATACCCAGCTGGCCCAGAACATCGTCACCTCCTGGCTGACCGGCGGGCGCTTTATCGAGCTCAAGACGGTGCAGATCCTGGACCGTCTCGAACTGGAAAAACCCTGCATCGATGCCGAAGACGAGTGCTTCAACACCGAGTGGTCTACCGAGTTCACTCTGCCCAAGGCGTTTGATGAGTACCTGAAAGCCTGGTTTGCCCTCTATCTGCTGGAAGAGGTGTTTGATCCCCGTCTGGAAGGGGAGGCCAAGTCCTTCATTTTCAACATGAGCGTGGGGTACAACCTTGACGGCATCAAACAGCCGCCGATGCAGCAGTTTATCCACAGCCTGATGGATGCAAGCCAAAGTCCGAAGTTTGCCGAGTACCAGCAGGTGGTACGCGAGCTGGTGGCCGACGAGCAGTTTATCGCCGAGCTGGGGCTGGGGGCGCGGCGGGCTCGCCTGCAACAGCTGGTGGAGCGCATTCCGGCCGAGCTGGTGCACGGTGTCACCCTCTCTACCATGCACGGCTGCCCACCGAACGAAATCGAGGCCATCTGCCGCTACATGCTGGAAGAGAAGGGACTCAACACCTTCGTCAAACTGAACCCGACTCTGCTGGGTTACCCGCGGGTGCGCGAGATCCTCGATACCTGTGGCTTTGATTACATTGGTCTGAGCGAAGCGTCGTTCGATCACGACCTCAAACTGGATCAGGCCAAGGCGATGCTGACCCGCTTGATGGCGCTGGGGGCCGAGAAGGGGCTCACCTTTGGGGTGAAACTCACCAACACCCTTGGCACCATCAATCGCAAAGGGGCGCTGCCCGGCGATGAGATGTATATGTCCGGCCGGGCACTGTTCCCGCTCTCCATCAACGTGGCCGCCGTGCTGTCACGCGCCTTCGATGGCAAGCTGCCCATCTCCTACTCCGGTGGCGCCAGCAAGTTCAACATCGCGGAGATCTTCGAGACCGGCATTCGTCCCATCACCATGGCCACCGACCTGCTCAAACCGGGTGGCTATCTGCGCCAGATCGAGTGCCTCAACGAGATCGACGCTTCCGATAGCTGGGCCATGACCCAGGTAGATGTCGAGAAGCTGGAAGCCCTTGCCGCCAAGGCGCTCACCATGGATTACACCCAGAAGGAGTGGAAGTCCGAGGATCGCATCGAAGTGGGCGGCGGCCTGCCGCTGACCGACTGCTATGTGGCACCCTGCGTCACCGCCTGCGCCGTGCATCAGGATATCCCCGAGTACATTCGCCTGATGGGCGAGGGGGAGTATGTGGCAGCCCTTGAGCTGATTTATCAGCGCAATGCCCTGCCTGCCATCACCGGCCATATCTGCGATCACCAGTGCCAGTACAACTGCACCCGTCTCGATTACGACAGCCCGCTCAATATCCGTGAGCTCAAGAAGGTCGCGCTGGAGCGCGGCTGGGAAGGGTACAAGGCGCGCTGGCACAAGCCGGCAGGCAGCGGAGACAAGCACCCGGTTGCGGTGATTGGCGCTGGTCCGGCCGGTCTCTCCGCCGGTTATTTCCTGGCTCGCGCCGGTCATCCGGTCACCGTGTTCGAGCGTGAAGCGGATGCCGGTGGCGTGGTCAAACACATCATCCCCGAGTTCCGCATTCCGGCCGAGCTGATCCAGCACGACATCGATTTTGTCGCCGCCCACGGGGTCAAGTTCGAGTTCGGCTGCGATCCGGCGCTCACCGTCGACAAGCTGCACGCCCAGGGCTTTACCTATGTCTTCGTCGGCATCGGTGCCGACAAGAATGGCGGCATGCGCCTCGAAGGGGGGCACGAGCGGATTTACAAGTCTTTTAACTTCCTGCGCAGCTTCAATCAGGGCAAGCCGCTGCCGTTGGGCCGCCATGTGGCGGTGATCGGCGCCGGCAACACCGCCATGGACTGTGCCCGCGCCGCCCTCAAGGTGCCCGGTGTCAGCGATGTGACCGTTATCTACCGTCGCAGCGAAAAAGAGATGCCCGCCTATCGTGAGGAGTATCTGGAAGCGGTGGAGGATGGGGTGCGTTTCTGCTTCCTCACCAATCCGGAGCGCTTTGAGAAAGATGGCAAGCTCACTGTGCGGATGATGGCGCTGGGGGATCCTGACGAGCAGGGCCGCCGCCGCCCTGTGCCCACCGAGCAGACCGAGGTGATGCAGATGGATGCGCTGATCACCGCCATCGGCGAGCAGCCTGATTGCGAAGTATTGAAAGCCATGGGCATTCCCCTTGGCAGCGATGGCTGGCCCGAGGTGGATGGCCAGAGTGGCGAAACCAGCCGTCGCAACGTTTTCCTCATCGGTGACGTGCAAAGCGGCCCGTCCTCCATCGTCGGTGCCATCGGCGGTGCTCGCCGCGCTGCGGATCTGGTGCTGGCCCGTGAGCATATCGCCAGCCAGCAGCGTGACGTGGCCACCCAGCCGTCGGGCAAGGACGAGATCTACCGCCGCAAGGGAAACATCGCCGTCACTATGGTTGACAAGAACGAGCGCGATGCCTTCGTGGCGCAAGAGGCGCACCGTTGCCTCGAGTGCAACTACCTCTGCAGCAAGTGCGTGGATGTCTGCCCCAACCGGGCCAACGTCGCCATCGCGGTGCCGGGCTTCAAGGACCAGTTCCAGACCCTGCACCTGGATGCCTACTGCAACGAGTGCGGCAACTGCGCCCAGTTCTGCCCGTGGCAGGGCAAGCCCTATCAGGACAAGGTCACCATCTTCAGCCTGCCCGAGGACTTCGACAACAGCCGCAACCCCGGTTTCTATCTGGCGGATGGCGGTGAGCTGCGGGTACGTCAGGGCGGCGAGACCTATCGCCTGACCATAGACGCCCAGAGCCGGATCAAGGACGTGCCAGCGGCCCTTGGCGACATGTGCCGCATCATCAGCCATGTCCATGCCCATCACCACTACCTGCTGGGGGCCGTCGAGGCCTGAGCGAACAACGAATAAGCGAAGGAGCCAACCATGTTTATTCTGAAGAACGTCACCGCCATCCAGCTGGAGCCGACCCTGGTGCTGGAGGGGGTGGATATCGCCATCGAAGGATCGCTTATCAAAGCGGTGGGGCCCAATCTGCGGGCCCTCTACCCGCAGGCCAACTATCGGGAGATGGGCGGCAAGCTGGTGATGCCGGGCATCGTCTGTGCCCACAACCACTTCTACTCCGGCCTGTCGCGGGGGATCATGGCCAATATCGCCCCCTGCCCGGACTTTATCTCCACCCTGAAAAACCTCTGGTGGCGGCTGGATCGGGCGCTTGATGAAGAGTCCCTCTACTACAGCGGTCTCATCTGCTCGCTGGAGGCGATCAAGAGCGGCTGCAGTGCGGTGATCGACCACCACGCCTCGCCCAACTTCATCAAGGGCTCCCTGAACGTGCTGCGCAAAGGATTTATGGAGGCGGGTCTGCGCAGCATGACCTGCTTCGAGACCACGGATCGCAACGGCGGCCTCGCCGAGCTGCAGGCCGGGGTGGAGGAGAACATCCTGTTCGCGCAGGCCATTGATGCCGCCAAGGCCAAGGGGAGCGAACCCTATCTGGTGGAAGCCCATATCGGTGCCCACGCCCCCTTCACCGTGCCTGACGAAGGGCTGGCCATGCTGCGCGAAGCGGTGCAGGTCACCGGTCGCGGGCTGCATATCCATGTGGCGGAAGACCGCTACGACATGGCCCACGGTCACCATCACTATGGCAAGGAGCCCATCGCCCGGCTGGACGAGTTTGGCCTTGTCGACAGCAAGACCCTGATCGCCCACGGCATCTACCTGAGCCCGGCTGACATCGAGTTGCTCAACAGCCGCGATGCCTTCCTGGTGCATAACGCCCGCTCCAACATGAACAACCACGTGGGCTACAACATGCACCTGCCGGAGTACCGCAATCTGGCACTCGGCACCGATGGTATCGGCTCCGACATGCTCGAAGAGCTCAAGTTTGCCTACTTCAAGCACAAGGATGCAGGCGGGGCGCTCTGGCCCGACAGCTTTGCCCGCTTCCTCTGGAACGGCAACACATTGCTTGAGCGCAACTTCGGCGCCAAATTTGGCCGGCTGGAGCCGGGCTACAAGGCCGACCTCACCATCTGTGATTACGCCGCACCGACTCCGCTGGCACCGCGCAACCTCGGCGGCCATCTCGCCTTCGGCATGGGCTCATCCTCGGTCAATAGCGTGATGGTGGAGGGGCGCATGGTCTATCAGGATCGCGAGTTCGCCTTTGACGTCGCGCCCCTTTATGAGCAGGCCAGCAAGGTGGCGAGCCGCCTGTGGCAACGGATGGATCAGCTGGCCTGAGGCCACCCTCCGCACGTTTGGACTGGATTGCCCGCCCTGTGGATTTTCCCGGCGGCGGGCAGCAAGAGTAAGGACGACACATGATTGAGCAATTCTTCCGACCCGAGCAACTGGGTCAGGCTTTGGAACTCAAGGCCAGCTTCGGTAACGACGCCGTCTACATGGGGGGCGGCAGCAAGCTCAACGCCGCGCCGACCCGCACCGACAAGAAGGTGGCCATCTCGCTGGACAAGCTCGGACTTGGCCAGATCGAGCAGCAGCACGGTCAGCTCCACATCGGCGCCACCGTTACCCTGCAAGCCCTGAAAGATGACCCCCGTACCCCGGCTGCCCTGTGCGAGGCGCTGGGGTTTGTCTACTCCCGCCATGTGCGCAATCAGGCCACCATTGGCGGCGAAATTGCCTGCCAGCAGCAGGACTCCCCGCTGCTGCCGGTACTGCTGGTGCTCGAAGCCGTGGTGGTGTTGGAGAACAACCAGCTGCAACCCATCAATGCCTACCTGGCGGGCCAGCGCAAGGAGCTGGTGCTGGGGGTGGTGCTGCCGGAGCCCGAGCTGCGCTGCGCCACTCGCCGCATCAGCCGCAACGCCGATGGTCTGGCGGTGATGACTGCTGCGGTGGCCCTCGACGCCCTTGGCGAGATGCGGGTCGCCCTGGCGGGCGTGACGCCGCAGCCGATGCGTCTGCGGGACGTGGAGCGTCATGAGCTGCGGGATGCGGCGCTGGAGGCTGCGGTGAGCGAGCTGGTTGCACCGCGCGCGGATCTCGGTGGCAGCGTGGCCTACAAGCGCTATATCAGCGGCGTGGTGGTGGCGGATCTGCTGGTGGAGTGCCAGCAGCAGGAGGTACAGGCATGATGGAACTCAACTTCACACTGAACGGTGCCCTGCGCACCGTCATCGCTCCGGCGGGCGAGAATGCCCAGCGGGTGCTGTTCAATCAGTGCCGGATGCACTCGGTGCGCAACAGTGACGACGGCTTCGGTTTCGCCGGCTCCGACGCCATCCTCTTCAATGGCAAGGTGATCAACGCCTCCCTGCTGATCGCCGCCCAGCTGGAGGGGGCGCAGGTGCGTACCGCCGAGTCGCTCGGCAGCTGGAACCAGCTCAGCCTGGTACAGCAGGCCATGGTGGATGTGGGGGTGGTGCAGTCCGGCTACAACGATCCGGCCGCGGCGCTCATCGTCACCGACCTGCTTGATCGCCACCCCGAGCCCACCCGTGATCAAATCGACGACGCGCTCTCGGGTCTGTTTCACCGCGATGGCGGTTACCAGCAGTTCTATCAGGCCATCGAGCTTGCCAGCTCGCGCCTCAAGGATCCCGATTACCTGTGCCAGATTGCCCCCGAGTTTCGTGACGACCTGCGCCACATCGGCAAGAGCTGCCCGAAAGTGGACGCCGCCAAGATGGTGCAGGCCAAACCCTGCTACGTGGAGGACAGGGTCACCGAGGATGCGCTGGTCATCAAGATGCTGCGAAGCCCCCATCCCCATGCGGTGATCACTCGGCTCGACGTGAGCCGCGCCGAAGCCATGGCGGGGGTGGTGCACGTCATCACCCACCTCAACTGCCCGGATGTCTACTACACCCCGGGTGGCCAGAGCGCCCCCGAGCCGTCACCGCTGGATCGCCGCATGTTTGGCCGTAAGCTGCGCCACGTCGGTGATCGTGTTGCCGCCGTGGTGGCCGAGAGCGAAGCCATCGCCTTGGCGGCGCTCAATCTCATCGAGGTCGAGTATCAGGTGCTGCCGGCAGTCATGAACATAGACGAGGCGATGGCCCCCAATGCACCGCTGGTGCACGACGAGCCCATTGTCTACATGGCCGGTGCGCCGGCGGATCTCGAGCAGCAGAACGCCTGCTCGGTGCGCCGCGGCGACGAGCACATGATCATCAACTTCCCCATCGGTTCCCGTCCGCACGAGAACCTGGCCGCCAGCGTCCATGGCCAGATCGGCGATGTGGCCAAAGGCTTTGCCGAGGCGGACGAGATTGTCGAGCGCACCTACGAATCGACCCAGGCCCAGCAGTGCCCGACCGAGCCACACATCTGCTTCACCTACATGGATGGCGATCGTCTGGTCATTCACGCATCCACTCAGGTGCCCTGGCACGTGCGCCGTCAGGTGGCGCGCATCGTCGGTATGAAGCAGCACCAGGTACATGTGATCAAGGAGCGGGTAGGGGGCGGCTTTGGCTCCAAGCAGGATATCCTGCTGGAAGAGGTGTGCGCCTGGGCGACCAAGGTCACCGGCCGTCCCGTTACCTTCCGCTACACCCGTGAAGAGGAGTTCATCAGCAACACCTCGCGCCATGTGGCCAAGGTGAAGGTCAAAGTGGGTGCCAAGAAGGATGGCACCATCACCGCCATCGAGATGGATTTTCGTGCCAACACCGGCCCTTATGGCAACCACTCTCTGACGGTGCCGAGCAACGGCCCAGCGCTCTCCCTGCCGCTCTACCCGTGCGACAACGTGCGTTTTACCGTCAACACCTACTACAGCAACATCTGCCCGACCGGCGCCTATCAGGGCTACGGCGCGCCCAAGGGCAACTTCGCGCTGACCATGGCCATTGCGGAACTTGCCGAGAAACTGGGTATCGATCAGCTCGACATGGTGGAGCACAACCGGGTGCATGAAGGGGACATCCTTAAGGTGCTGGGTGCCATCGGCGAGGGCAAGATGCCCACCTCGGTGCCCCACGCCGCCAGTTGCGCCCTCGAACCCATCCTCAAACAGGGCCGCGAACTTATCGCCTGGGATAGCCCCAAACCCGCTGACGGGGATTGGCGCATCGGCCGTGGCGTCGCCATCATCATGCAAAAATCGGGGATCCCGGATATCGATCAGGCCAACTGCATGGTCAAGCTGGAATCGGACGGCACCTTTATCGTCCACTCCGGTGGCGCCGATATCGGCACCGGCCTCGATACCGTGGTGGCCAAGCTGACTGCCGAAGTGCTGCACTGCCCGCTCGGGGATGTGCACGTCATCTCCGGTGATACCGACCACGCCCTGTTCGACAAGGGGGCTTACGCCTCGTCAGGCACCTGCTTCTCCGGCAACGCGGCCAAGAAGGCGGCCGAGAACCTCAAGGAGAAGATCCTGTTCCATGGCGCCGCCATGCTGGGCGAGCCGGTAGCCGATGTTGAGCTGGCGTTCCCGGGCCTGGTGCGCGGCAAGCTGGGGGAGGTGAGCCTCGCCAAGCTGGCCCACAAGGCCGAGACCGGTACCGGCTTCGGCATCCTAGTGGGCACCGCCAGCTACATCACCTCTGAGCTTGCCTTCCCGTACGGCGCCAACTTCGCCGAGGTGGCGGTCAACGTCAGAACCGGCGAGATCCGGCTCGACAAGTTCTACGCCCTGCTCGACTGCGGCACCCCCATCAACCCGGAACTGGCGCTCGGCCAGATCTACGGGGCGACCATGCGGGCCATCGGCCACTCATTGACCGAGGAGATCTGCTACGACGGCAAGGGCATTCCGCTCACCCGGGATCTCAAGAGCTATGGCGCGCCCAAGATTGGCGACATTCCGCGCGATTTTCGGGCCTTCCTGGTACCGAGTGACGACAAGGTCGGCCCTTACGGCGCCAAGTCCATCTCGGAGATCGGGGTCAACGGCGCCGCGCCCGCCATCGCCACCGCCATCCACGACGCCTGCGGTGTCTGGCTGCGCAAGTGGCACTTCACGCCGGAGCAGATCCTGCGCGAGTTGGGCAAGCTGGAGCAACAAGCGTCGGCATAACAAAAGAAAAGGTGAGGGGCGGGCGCAGGCTCGCCCCCAGCACCTGACAGCGGAATGAGTACTCCGCCCATATTCTGTGTGATGGGACAATCAAGATGTCTAAAACAACACGCAAGCACTCGGACCTGATTTACGCGCTCGAAGACAAACCTCCCTTTTACCAAACCCTGATGGGGGCCGTGACCCACCTGCTGGCCATCTTCGTGCCCATGGTGACGCCGGCCCTGATCGTGGGTGGGGCCCTCGGCCTCTCCACCGAGACCACCGCCTACCTGGTCTCCATGGCGATGATCGCCTCCGGCATCGGCACCTGGCTGCAGGTGAACCGCTACGGCCCCATCGGCTCGGGGCTGCTCTCCATCCAGTCGGTCAACTTCTCCTTCGTCACCGTGATGATCGCGCTGGGCAGCGCCATGAAAAAAGATGGCCTGCACGAGGAGCTGATCGTCTCGACCCTGCTCGGGGTCTCCTTCGTCGGGGCCTTCCTGGTGATGGGCTCCTCCTTCGTGCTGCCCTACCTCAAGCGGGTGATCACCCCGACCGTGAGCGGGGTGGTGGTGCTGATGATTGGCCTGAGCCTCATCAAGGTGGGGATCATCGACTTTGGCGGCGGCTTCTCCGCCATGAGCAGCGGCACCTTCGGCAAATACGAGAACATCGGCTTGGGGCTGCTGGTGCTCTGCGTCATCGTCGCCTTCAACTGCAGCAAGAGCCCCTTGCTTCGCATGAGTGGCATCGCCATCGGCCTGCTGGTGGGCTATGCGGTGGCCCTGATGCTCGGCATGGTGGACTTCTCCGCCCTTGAGAACCTGCCGCTCATCACTGTGCCCATCCCGTTCAAGTACGGTTTTTCTTTCGATCTGCACGCCTTCGTGCTGGCCGGCACCATCTATCTGTTGAGCGTGCTGGAGGCGGTGGGGGACATCACCGCCACCGCCATGGTCTCCCACCGGCAGATCCAGGGCCCCGAGTTTCAAAAACGGCTCTCCGGCGGCGTGCTGGCGGACGGTCTGGTGTCGGTGATCGCCTCGGCGCTCGGCTCCCTGCCGCTCACCACTTTCGCCCAGAACAACGGCGTCATCCAGATGACCGGGGTGGCCTCGCGCCACGTGGGCAAGTTCATCGCCGTCATCCTGGTGCTGCTCGGCCTCTTCCCGGTGGTAGGGCGCTTCTTCACCACCATACCGTCGCCAGTGATGGGGGGGGCCATGGTCATCATGTTCTCCATGATCGCCATCGCCGGCGGGCGCATCATCATCAGCCATGGCTTCGATCGGCGCGAGACCCTGATCGTCGCCACCTCGCTCGGGCTGGGGCTCGGGGTCTCCTACGACCCGAACGTCTTCAAGGTGCTGCCGGCAGGGATCTACATGCTGGTGGAGAACCCCATCTGCGCCGGCGGCATCACCGCCATCATCATGAACCTGGTACTGCCCCAGAGCCGCAGCCGCAAGGCGGCCGCCAATGCCGCCGAGGCGGTGGAGCTGATCCAGCTGAGCGACAAACCCGACACCCGTTTTGCCACCCGGCCCGCCCCGTCGGCCACAGCCCGCCAACAGGGGTTGGCGACGGACGAGGCCCAGGTGCGTGCCCCGCAAGTGGATCGCGGCTAACGAACAACAAGAGGGAATTGAGAGATGAAAAACGACAACTCCGTCAAGGCGGTGCGCGGCAGCTTCTTTGACATCACCCGGGTGGTGAGCCAGCCTGAGGAGATAGAGCCCAATGCCCGCCTCATCGAAGACGGCCTGCTGATCATCCGCAACGGCTGCATCGACTGGTTCGGCCAGTGGGAGGAGGGCCGTGATCGCATTCCAGCCCAGGTGCGGGTGCGCGACTATCGCGGCAAGATGATAGTGCCGGGCTTTGTCGACACCCACATCCACTACCCGCAAAGCGAGATGGTGGGGGCCTATGGCGAACAGCTGCTGGAGTGGCTCAACCGCCATACCTTCCCGGCCGAGCGGCGCTACAACGATCTCGAGTACGCCCGCGAGATGTCCACCTTCTTCATCAAGCAACTGCTGCGAAACGGCACCACCACGGCGCTGGTGTTTGGCACCGTCCACCCCGAGTCGGTGGATGCCCTGTTCGAGGCGGCCAGCCGCATCAACATGCGGATGATCGCCGGCAAGGTGATGATGGATCGCAACGCGCCAGATTATCTGCTGGATACTGCCGAGAGCAGTTATGAACAGAGCAAGGCGCTCATCGAGCGCTGGCACGGCAATGGCCGCTTGCTCTACGCCATCACGCCGCGCTTTGCCCCCACCTCGACCCCGGCGCAGCTGGCGATGGCGCGGCGATTGCGCGAAGAGTATCCGACCACTTATCTGCATACCCACCTGTGCGAGAACAAGGACGAGATAGCCTGGGTGAAATCCCTCTTCCCAGAGCATCAGGGCTATCTCGACGTCTATCACCAGCACGGCCTCACCGGCCACCACTGCGTGTTTGCCCACTGCGTCCATCTGGAAGAGCAGGAGTGGGATTGCCTGAAAGAGACCGGCTCCACCATCGCGTTTTGTCCCACCTCCAATCTGTATCTCGGCAGTGGTCTCTTCAAGCTGCACAAGGCGTGGCACAAGCAGGTGAAGGTGGGGATGGGCACCGACATCGGCGCTGGCACCACCTTCAACATGCTGCAGACCCTCAACGAGGCCTACAAGGTGATGCAGTTGCAGGGCGAGCGCCTTTCGGCCTATCAGGCCTTCTACCTGGCGACCCTGGGCGGCGCCCATGCGCTCGGGCTGGACGAGCAGATCGGCAGCTTCGCGGTGGGCAAGGAGGCGGATTTCGTGGTGCTCGACCCGGTCGCCACCCCGCTGCAGCAGCTGCGTTATGACAACTCCACCACCCTGCGCGACAAGTTGTTCGTGCTGCTGACCCTGGGGGATGACAGATCCATCTACCGCACCTACGTGGATGGCCAGCTGGTGCACGAGCGGGGCTGATCCGGTTTTCAAAGCAGAGGGGCGGGCAGGCTCGCCCCGGGAACACGGCAGCAGGGACCAGCGTGGTGCCTGCGCCGCACGACAGGCGGGGCGCTTGCCCCGCCACAGCAGGTGAAATGGCCCGGTTTTTTTAGACGGCAAGTCAAACGTTTGCCTTGCCTGCCAACCCCATGATGCCGGCGACCGTGGCAGCAGAGATCCACGGCACCGACCGCCATTTCGTCACGACACATTCAGGGATGCAGGAAGGAGTCGGCCATGAGCCAGACAAACAGGATAAATGAAATGGACGGGGCAGTTGCGGACAAGGGGGCGGCGGCGGGACAGCCCGCCGGCGGCGCGCTCGATCGCTACTTCATGATCAGCGAGCGGGGCAGCAATGTGCGCCAGGAGGTGCTGGCGGGGCTCACCACCTTCCTCGCCATGGTCTATTCGGTGATCGTGGTGCCCAGCATGCTCGGCAAGGCGGGCTTTCCCCCCGGCGCTGTGTTCGTGGCCACCTGTCTGGTGGCGGGCTTTGGTTCGCTGCTGATGGGGCTCTGGGCCAAGCTGCCGATGGCCATCGGCTGCGCCATCTCGCTGACCGCCTTTACCGCCTTCAGTCTGGTGCTGGGGCAGCAGATCTCCATCCCGGTGGCGCTCGGCGCCGTCTTTTTGATGGGGGTGCTGTTTACCGCCATCTCGGTGACCGGGGTGCGCAGCTGGATCCTCGACAACCTGCCGATGGGGATCGCCCACGGTACCGGCATCGGCATCGGACTCTTCCTGCTGCTGATCGCCGCCAACGGGGTGGGGCTGGTGATCAAGAACCCGCTGGAGGGGCTGCCGGTGGCGCTGGGGGCCTTTACCTCCATGCCGGTCATCATGTCCCTCATCGGGCTGGCGGTGATCGTCGGGCTGGAGAAGCTTAAAGTTCCGGGCGGGATCCTCTTGGTGATCATCGCCATCTCCATTTTCGGCCTCATCTTCGATCCGGCGGTCAAGTACCAGGGGCTGTTCGCCATGCCGAGCCTCGCCGACGAGCAGGGCAAGTCCCTCATCTTCAGCCTGGACATCATGGGGGCGCTCTCGCCGCTGGTGCTGCCAAGTGTGCTGGCGCTGGTGATGACGGCGGTGTTTGATGCCACCGGCACCATTCGCGCCGTGGCGGGGCAGGCCAACTTGCTGGACAAGGATGGCCATATCATCAACAGCGGCAAGGCGCTCAGCGCCGACTCCATCAGCAGCATCTTCTCCGGTCTGGTGGGGGCCGCGCCGGCCGCCGTCTACATCGAATCGGCGGCGGGCACGGCGGCAGGCGGCAAGACCGGCCTCACCGCCACCGTGGTGGGGGTCTTTTTCCTGCTGATGCTGTTCCTCTCGCCGCTCTCCTACCTGGTGCCGGCCTATGCCACCGCACCGGCGTTGATGTACGTGGGGCTGCTGATGCTGAGCAACGTCGCCCGGCTCGACTTCGATGACTTTGTCGGGGCCATGTCCGGCCTGCTGTGCGCCGTCTTCATCGTGCTCACCTGCAACATCGTCACCGGCATCATGCTGGGCTTCAGCGCCCTGGTGATCGGCCGTATCTGCTCGAAGGAGTGGCGCAAGCTCAACGTCGGCACCGTCATCATCGCCCTGGCGCTGGTGCTCTTCTACGCCGGCGGCTGGGCCATCTAGTCCGCATCACCTCCTTCTCTTGGCGGGGCCCGCCTTTCTTGGCCGGCCCTGCCTTTCAAACCGCACTCATACCATTTTGATAACGAGGCTTACCAGATTGATAACACCGCCCGGCAATGGCGCCGCCGAGTCTTCCATGGGCTGCAGCTGCGGGACCGGTCACGGTCATGACGAAGAGCCTGATGGGCGCCGGATGGGATCTTCTTCACACTTCTTCCCTTTGCTCGCCGCCTTTGCCCCCGGTTGGCCCGCCTTGCCGGAAACGGGCGCATATCTTGCTGTTTTTTATACCGGTTCTGATTTTTTCTGCCTGACAAAGGACTTGCATATGTCCATAGGATTACCGCTCAAGCGGGTGGATGCCGAGGCCAAGGTGACCGGCAGCGCCCGCTACACCGACGACAACATCATGCTCGGCATGCGCCACGCCAAGTACGTGCGAAGCCATATCGCCCACGGCAAGGTGCTCACCATCGATGCCAGCGAAGCGCTGGCGCTGCACGGGGTTGAAGCCGTGTTCACCCACGAGGATGTGCCCACCACCTGTTTTCGCACCGCCGGTCACGCCTGGTCCCTCGATGAGACCAAGCGGGATGTGAAAGACCGCCGCCTGCTCACCGACCATGTGCGTCACTTTGGCGATGGCGTCGCCATCGTCGTAGCCCGCGATCCCCTGGTGGCCGAGAAGGCCGCCGCCCTGGTCAAGGTGACCTACGAGCCGCTGCCGGTGATGACGGATGCGGCCAGCGCCCTGGCCGAGGGGGCCTGTCCCATCCACCCGACCGGCAACCTGCTGCGCCAGAGCCAGATCCGGGCGGGTGAGCCGGAACAGGCCATCGCCGCCGCCGACTTGCAGTTCAAGGGGCACTACCAGACGCCGGTGGTGCAGCACTGCCATCTGGAGACGGTCACCTGCTACGCCTACATGGATCAGCCGGACCACATCATCGTCGTCACCAGCACCCAGATCCCCCAGATTGTGCGCAGCCGGGTGGCCAAGTCCCTCGGTCTGCCCTGGTCCAGCGTGCGGGTGATCAAGCCCTACATGGGCGGCGGCTTTGGTAACAAGCAGGATGTGCTGGAAGAGCCGATGGCGGCATTTTTGAGCTACCAGCTCGGCGGCGTGCCGGTCAAGGTGACCCTGAGCCGGGAGGAGTGCTTCTTTGCTTCCCGCACCCGCCACGGCTTTGCCATCGACGGCACCCTCGGCATCAACCGGGATGGCACCCTCAAGGGCTATCAGCTGGACGTGCTCTCCAACACTGGCGGCTATGCCTCCCACGGCCACTCCATCGCCAGCGCCGGTGCCAACAAGATAAGCTACCTCTATCCGCGCAGCGCCTTTGGCTATGACGCCAAAACCTTCTACAGCAATTTGCCCACCGCCGGGGCCATGCGCGGTTACGGCGCGCCCCAGGTGGTGTTTGCCCTCGAATGCATGCTGGACGATGCCTGCGCCGAGCTGGGGCTGGATCCGCTTGCGGTGCGCATCGCCAACGTGGCCCGCGAGGGGGACGTCAATCAGGTCAACCAGAAGACCATCTACAGCGCGGGCTTGCCCGAGTGCCTGTGCAGGGGTGGCGAGCAGTTCGAGTGGGAGCGGCTCAAGGCCGAATGTCTGGCACAGGATCCGGCGAGCCGGGTACGGCGCGGCATCGGGGTGGCCTGTTTCAGTTATGGATCCAACACCTATCCGGTGGGGGTCGAAATTGCCGGCGCCCGCATGCTGCTCAATCAGGATGGCACCGTCAATCTGCAGATCGGCGCCACCGAGATAGGGCAGGGGTCGGACACCATCTTTGCCCAGATGGCGGCCCAGACCCTGGGGATCCCGTTCGAGCAGATCCGGGTCATCTCGACCCAGGACACCGACATCACCGCCTACGATCCGGGTTCGTTCGCCTCGCGCCAGAGCTATGTGGCGGCCCCCGCCATCCATCAGGCGGCGCTGCAGTTGCGGGCGCGCATCCTGTCGCTGGCGGCCCAGCTCTGCCATCAGGATGTGGGGTCGCTCACCCTGATCGATGGCTACGTGGTGCTGGCCGGTGCGCCGGACAAGGTGCTGATAAGCGTCGCCGAGGTGTCGGTCAACGCCTACTACCACCTCACCATCGGCGGCCAGATCACCTCCGAGGTCTCCCACAAGACCACCACCAACCCGCCGAGCTTTGGCTGCACCTTTGTCGATCTCAGTGTCGATATCGATCTCTGCAAGGTGACCATCTATCGCATTCTCAACCTGCACGATGCGGGCAAGATCCTCAACCCGCAGCTGGCAGAGGGGCAGGTGCACGGTGGCATGGGGATGGGGATCGGTTGGTCCCTGTTCGAGGAGATGATCATCGACGCCAAGACTGGCGTGGTGCGCAACCCCAACCTGCTCGACTACAAGTTCCCCACCATGCTGGATTTGCCCGAGCTTGAATGCGATTTCGTGCAGACCTACGAGCCCCAGTCTGTCTATGGCCACAAATCACTGGGGGAACCGCCCATCATCTCGCCGGGCCCCGCCATCCGTAACGCCATTCGCATGGCGACCGGCGTCGCCATCAACGAGCTGCCCATCACCCCCAAGACCCTGTTCCGGGAGTTTGTCGCGGCGGGTTTGATTGGCGAGGGAGCAGGGGAGGAGCAACGCCATGTTTGATATTGCCCGTTACTACAAGGCCCACAGCGTGGCCGAGGCGGTCGCCCTGCGCCAGGCTGACCCCGAGGCGCGCCTCTTGGCCGGTGGCACCGATGTGATGATCCAGCTTCATCACCTCAACGCCGCCTATCGCCATATCGTCGATATTCACGACTTGCCCGAGCTCAAGGGGGTGAGCGAGCTGGCCGACGGTTCGATTCGCATCGGCTCCGGCACCACCTTTACCGAGCTGATTGAAAACGAGCTGGTGCAGCGCCGCCTGCCGATGCTGGCGGAAGCCGCCGCCACCATCGCCGGCCCGCAGATCCGCAACGTCGCCACCTATGGCGGCAACATCTGCAACGGCGCCACCAGTGCCGACTCGGCAGCGCCCACGGTCGCGCTGGAAGCAGAGCTGGAGATCGCCGGCCCCGATGGCACGCGCCGCATCCCCATCGCCGGTTTTCACACCGGCCCCGGCAAGGTGGCTCTGCAACCGGCGGAGATCCTGGTGGCATTCCACTTTGCCCCGGACGCGCACCCCCAGGTGGGCTCCCACTACTTCAAATACGCCATGCGGGGGGCCATGGACATCGCCACCATCGGCTGCGCCGCCTACTGCCAGATTGAGGATGGTCACTTCAAGCGCCTGCGGCTGGCTTACGGGGTGGCGGCCCCGACGCCGGTGCGCACCCCGCACGCCGAGGCGGCGGCCGAGGGGCAACCGCTGACTAGCGCCACCCTGGCCGCGATTGCCGAGGCGGTGGTGGCCGATGTGGCGCCGCGCTCCTCCTGGCGGGCAGAAAAGGAATTTCGCCTGCACCTCATCAAAACCCTGGCGCAGCGGGTGGTCGCCTGCGCCGTCGAACGTGCCGGAGGCAAGATCCTATGATGCAACCGCAAAGCTGTCCCACTGTTGCGATCCAGTGCGAGATCAACGGCAAACCCTATTCCTATGCGGTGTCGCCCACCATGTCGCTGCTTCACTTCCTGCGCGGGCTGGGGCTTATCAGCGTAAAAGAGGGGTGCAGTGTTGGCGAGTGCGGCGCCTGTACCGTGCGGGTGGATGGCACGGCCATCGACAGCTGCCTCTATCTGGCGGTGTGGGCCGATGGCAAATCCATTCGCACCGTGGAGGGGGAGCGCAGAGGCAACGAGCTCTCCGACGTGCAGCAGGCCTTTATCGACGAGGGGGCGGTGCAGTGTGGCTTCTGTACCCCGGGGTTGGTGATGGCGAGCGCGGCCCTGCTCGACAAGACAGATCGCCGCCCGCTGACCGAGGCGGAGATCCGCCGCGGCCTGTCGGGGAATCTGTGCCGCTGCACCGGTTATCAGAACGTGGTGCGGGCGGTGAAGAAGTGCTGCAAGGGGTGATGGGTTCGCCCCTCGATTAGCTTCTCAAACCGTGTTCGGCAGCGAGGTGACAGCGCCTGAAATAGGCCGGGAGGTTATTTTCACCCCGCCGCTCAAGCGCGCATCCCGTTATTTCGGGCGGGCAATGGGGGGCACTTATCCCGTGTCGTTCGCCTGCTCGCCTGAATAATAAACAGGCTGCTGCGTGCGGCAGCTGGTGGGGTGGCAAGCGACTGTTTTTACGCGATATGTCAGCTTGTGTCGCCATCTTGTGCGCCGCCTTTGCCTATTGGCGGCAGCAAATACCGGCGGGTGGGAAATAACGGAAAATAGTGGCGAGGGTTCTGAAAAAAGCCCCCTTTTTTGTCACGTGGGCGCAACATTTTTCTGTAATTGTTAGCCAGCTCGCGGCGACCCTTCGCGCAAACGGGCAGAGTAGGCGCCATGGTCGGCCGAGGCTGCCATGATGCGCAATCAGGGTTGTAATCAGGTGCTGCGGCCCGTCTGGCGGGGCGCAAAACATAACATCAAAAAGAAAAAGGAAACTGGCATGTCAGGAAGACACTCTCTGGTAGCGCTGGCCGTCGGGCTGGCGCTGGCGGGACCGGCACAGGCACAGCTGCTCATCAGCGAATACCTGGAAGGATCGGGCAACAACAAGGCGGTGGAGCTGAGCAACCTCGGCGGCGACCTCGTCGATCTCTCCCAATACCGGTTGGCGCTCTACGCCAACGGCAAACCCATCAGCGAATCGCCCACCAACAGCCTGGCGCTGCAAGGCACGCTGGCCCCGGGCGCCACCCTGGTGCTGGCCAACCCCTCCGCGAGCAGCGAGATCCTGGCCAAGGCCAATCGCACCAGCGGCAACCTGGTGTTCAACGGTGACGACGCCCTGGTGCTCTATCGCGGCAGCGAGATAGTGGACAGCTTCGGCCAGGTCGGTGTGGATCCGGGCACGGCCTGGGTGTCGGGCAACGTCTCGACTCTGGACATGACCCTGCGCCGCAAGGCCACCGTCACCACCGGCCGGACCGATGCAACCGCCCCCTTCGATCCGGCGCTCGAATACGTGGCCGCCCCGAAAGATGACGCCAGTGGCCTGGGTTGCAGTGGCGATGGTCCCTGCGATGGCACCCAGCCGCCCGCCTTCGTCTGCCCGGTGGACAGCCTGGTGCCGGTGCCCGCCATTCAGGGTTCAGGCACCAGCAGCCCGCTGGTGCCGGCCGGCAAGTTCGAATCGGAACAGGCCTACGCCACCCGCGGCGTGGTGACCCAGGTGGTGAGCGGTCTCTACAAGGGCTTCTTCATTCAAGATGAGCTGGGGGACGGCGATCCGGCCACCTCCGACGGCCTCTTCGTCTACAGCACCAAGGCCAATGCTGCCGTCGTGCCGGGGGCCGAGGTGTGCGTCTCGGGCAAGGTGAAGGAGTATTTCAACCAGACTCAGCTCAACGCCGACGAGCTGGTGGTGACCCGGCCGCAGGGGGCCATTCCGGCCGCGGTGGATCTGCTGCCGGTAGCGGGTGAGAGCCTGAGCCAGCTGCTGGAGCGTCACGAGGGGATGCAGGTACGGCTGGTGCCGGGCTCCAGCCTGGTGGTCACCCGCAACTTCAGCTTCGATTACGACGGCAAGCGCAACAACCTGGTGCTGGCCTATGGTGCGCCGCTCATCAAGTCGACCCAGAAATTTGCCGCCATGAGCCAGGAGGCGAGCAACTGGGCCCTGCGCAACCAGCAGAACCAGCTGGTGGTGGAGACCGACGCCAAGGCGCCGGACGGTGTGCTGCCCTGGTTCCCCGGCTTCAACGCAGAGGATGGTTACCTGCGCATCGGCGACAAGCTCAACGGGCTGGAAGGGGCGCTTGGCTACTCCTACAACCTGTTCCGACTGGTGGCCAGCAACCGCATTGACGCCAGCCAGATAGATCACAGTGGCTGGGATCGGGTGGAAACGCCGGAACTGGCCGAGGCGGGGGATCTGCGGGTCGCCAGCTTCAACGTGCTCAACTTCTTCACCACTGTGGTGGGGGGCGATGCCAATCCCACCGGCAGCAACCGGGGCGCCCCGACGGTGGCGGAATTCGAGTTGCAGCGCACCAAGATAGTCAGCGCCATCACCCGCCTCAATGCCGACGTGGTGGGGTTGATGGAGATCGAGAACAACGGCTACGGTGACAACTCCGCCATCGCCAACCTGGTGGCGGCCCTCAACGCTGCCCAGCCGGATGAGGCGGATCACTACCGCTGGATTGCCTCGCCAGATGGCAAGCCGATTGGCACCGACGCCATCACGGTGGGGCTCATCTACCGACCCGCCAAGGTGACCCCGGAGGGGGCTGCCAGCCTTATCGCACTGCCGGTGCAGCAGGCCGAGGCGGTGGACGCCAGCGGCAAGCCGGTGACCATCAATCAGGGGATGCGCGAGTCGCTGGTGCAGCGCTTCAGCTCGCCCAAGGGGGATGCGCCGCTGACCTTGGTGGTCAACCACCTGAAGTCCAAGGGCTCCGCCTGCTTCGAGGACTATCCCGACTACGCCACTGCCGATCCCCTCGATGGCCAGGGCCACTGCAATGCGCTGCGGGTCTCTGCCGCCAAGGTGCTGGGGGAGCACCTCAAGGATTTGGCCGGGGATCTGCTGCTGATCGGCGACATGAACGCCTACGGCATGGAGGATCCCATCCGGGTGCTGACCAACTATGATCCGGCCGCCCAGGCGCGCCAGATCATGAGCGCCTCCTTCACCACTCTGGCGGGCCAGCCCTTCGAGGAGAGCGGCAGTGCCCTTGGCAAGGGGTATGGCCTTATCAACCTCAACACCCGCTTCCACGGTACTGACACCTACTCCTACAGCTACGAAGGGGAGCTCGGCAACCTGGATCACGCCCTGGCAAACCCGAGCCTCGCGGCCAAGGTGATCGGCATCGAGGATTGGCACATCAACTCCGCCGAGAGCAACTTCTTCGAGTACGGCAGCAAGTACAGCGGCCAGCTGGCGAAATCCGAAGGGCCTTTCAGCGCCTCGGATCACGATCCCGTGCTGGTAGCCATTCAGTATCCGCTGCCGCCCGCCGGGGTATTGAGCCTCGAGAGCGCCGCTGCCAACGTGGAGGAGGGCAACACCCTGGCCTTGAGCGTGGCGCGCCGTGACGGCACCTATGGGGAGGCCAGCGTCAGCTACCGCATTGCCTACGGCAGCGCCGATGCCAACGACGTGGCGCCGCTTACCGGCACCCTGCACTGGGCCGCCGGACAGAGCGACAGCCAGACCATCAGCATCCCGGTGAAGAGCGACACCCTGAACGAGGGGGACGAGACCTTTACCCTGGAGCTGTTTGACCCGAGTGGCGCGACCCTGGGCGAGCAGCACCAGACCCTGGTGACCATCAAGGACAAGCTGGCGCCGTCCACCATCTCGCTGGCGCGCGCCAGCCTGACGGTGAACGAGGGGCAGTGGTTTGCCGAGATCCCCCTGGTGCGCAGCGGCGATCTGAGCAAGCCGGCCCGGGCCCGGGTGGCCCTTGACGGGGTCACGGCACGCTGGGGGCTGGATTTCCTGCCCTGGTTTGGTCAATCGGTGAGCTGGGCCGCGGGCGAGGGGGGCAGCAAGTCGGTCAAGGTGCTGATCATCGATGACTGGTTTGTTGAGCCGACCGAGCAGTTCAAGGTGAGCCTGGCTGCATTGCAAGGTGGCCAGCCGGGTAACCTGCAGGAGACCCGGGTCGACATTCTGGACAACGACAAGTCCTGGTGGCCCTTCGGTCGCCACTGAGGATGATTGAGCAATGAGAAAGGGGCCTGCGGGCCCCTTTCTGTTGTCAGCCACCTTGCTGTTGCAGGCCAAAGTACCGAAAACAGCGAGGCCCATCACCAGGATGGGCCTCTGAGCTGGAGACGCCGACGGGATTAGGTGCCGCTCTGGGGGCCGTCGATCACCAGCTTGCCATCCTTGACCGGGATGGTGGCGCCGGGGGCCTTGTTCATGCGGATCACCCCTTCCTGACCGGCGAGGCGGTAGGTGACGTCATAGCCCAGGGTGCGGGTGCTGCTCTCCTGCACCGTCTTGCAGCGCTGCTCGGTGGTGGTATAGGTATCACCGGCCTGCATGTTGCCCTGCACCTGGTTGCCGGCATAGCCACCGGCCACGGCGCCCGCAGCGGTCGCCACCTTCTTGCCGTTGCCGCCACCAAACTGGTTGCCGAGCACCCCGCCCAGCGCCGCGCCGACCACGGTACCCAGGATCTTGTGCTCGTCCTGCACCGGCTTGCGGTGGGTCACGCTGACGTTGCGACATTCCTGACGGGGGGTCTTGATGGTCTCGGTCACCGCTTTGCTGGCCAGCACTTCGGCGAACTGAGGCTGTGATGAAAACAGGGATCCGCTGGCGGCGGCTGACAAGGCCAGCGCAGAGGCCACACCGATCCCGACTCCTGCCAACATGGATTTGTTCATTTTCTCTTCTCCTCAAATGCATCACGGGATGCGTCTCTTGCTTGCGGTCATCTTGGCACAAGGGCAAGGAGGTACAAGGCAAGGCCGGTGCGGGCACGACAGCCCCTGACTGCACCGAAAAGAGCCTCGTCAAAAAGGTGTCGGGCTTTGGCGACAAGGGCGGGGGAAGGCAGCAAACGCGATCTGCGAGTGGCATTTTGCGATTCAGGTGGGCCTGTTTTCCCATTTTGCACCAATCTGCTGCCACCGCCGGCTGGCGCAGTGGCAAACAAGGGGGGCCTAGTCGTCAACAAGGGCCAGTCAGGGTGCGCCAACCGCTTGATAAATCACTGTTGCCAGGATGGCTGGCGGCCGATAACAGATCACGGCAAGCATTATGCTTGCTCTGTTGGCAGAGAGGATCAATCGCGCGTCTCTGGCGGCCCGCACCCATGTGAGCCGGTAGGCGCCACCCGCAGTCAGGCCCGTTCGGCTGCGGTCATCCGGTCAGCAAGGGGGTTCATATGTCGATGCTGCCAAGATGGATACAACCGGCCGTGCAGGCCGGCATCATCACCCGGGAACAAGCCCAGCGGCTGCTGGACTCCCTCTATCAACCCCTCTGTGAGACGGCGCAGGAGCTGCCCGCCGACCTTGCCGACATCAGCCTCAAGCTCTTCTGTTTTCGCCAGCAGCACAGGGTGCGCCACTAGGCTTTCCAGATCTGCGCCCTTGATAAGGCATGACCCCCGCCGGGGCGGGGGCCATGTGCCCTAGATCAGCATCACCTGCGCCACCAGCATCAGGGCGCCGAAGCCCAGCACGAAGCCCACCATGGGCAGCACGAACCTGACCCATTGGTTGAACTGGATGCCGAGCATCTGCAGGGTGACCAGCACCAGCCCGGTGGGGGCCAGGAACAGCATGGCGTATTGTCCCCAGTTGTAGGCCGACACCACTATGTAGCGCGGGATCATCACGGTATCCGCCAGCGGCGCCATGATGGGCATGGAGAGCACCGCCAGCCCCGAGGAGGAGGGCACCACCAGCCCCAGCAGGGTGAACACCAGCATCTGGGCCACCGCAAACACGGCACCGTGCATGCCGGCCACCAGACTGGAGGCGTAAGCCAGGATGGTGTCCGAGATCATCCCCTGATCCAGCACCAGGTTGACCCCCCGCGCCAGCCCGATGATGAGCGAGACGGCGACCAGTTCTGATGCCCCCTGGGTGAAGGCCTCGACCGCCTCTTTCTCCTTGAGGCCGGAGATAAATATGATGACGATGGCGACGGCCAGGAAGGAGGCCGCCATCTGCGGGAACCACCAGCCAGCCATGGAGACGCCCCACACCATCAGGGGGAAGGCGAGGATGAACAGGGTCAGGATGATCTTGCGGCGCAGGGTGAAGGGGACCCCTTCATCGAGGGAGCCCTCTTTCAGGAAGCGGGCCCGGAAGCTCTCTCTGTCCTCATAGGTATAGGAGAAGGCGGGGTTGGCCTTGATCTTCTTGCAGTACCAGTAGAGATAACCGATCACCACTAGGGTGCCCACCAGACAGCCAACGGCGCGAACGCTCAGCCCCTCGGTAAAGGGGATGCCGGCGGCGTTGGAGGCGATCACCACCGAGAAGGGGTTGATGGTAGAGAAGGTGGTGCCCATGGAGGCGGCAAGGAAGATGGCCCCCACGCAGACGATGGCGTCATAGCCAAGCGCCAGAAAGATGGGCACCAGGATGGGATAGAAGGCGACCGCCTCCTCCTCCAGCCCGCAGGTGGTGCCCCCCAGCGCCATCACAAAGCAGACCAGCGCCACAAACAGGAACTCGTTGCCGCGGGTCTTGTGCGACAGCGCCACCAGCCCGGCATTGAAGGCGCCGGTCTTGTTGATGACGCCGATGAGCCCCCCCAGCACCAGGATGAAGACGATGATGTCGGCCCCTTCTATGGTGCCCTTGACCATGCTCACCGCCACGTCGGAGAGTCCCTTGGGCGCCTGGGCCAGCCGCTCATAGGTACCGGGGATGGCGATGGGCTTGCGGATGGTGCCGTTGACGAACTGCTCCACCCCGATATTGATGTCGAGTCTGGTCAGCTCATCCTGAGTGGCGGGCACTCGCCGGGTTTCCCCTTGCGGCGTGTTGATGGTCAGCATATGGCTGGCGGCATTATAAGAGAGCTTGGCATAGGCGCCCGCCGGAATTATCCAGGTGAGGGCGATGGCCAACAACATGATCAAAAACAAAATGGTAAACGCGGTGGGAAATTGTCTGCGGGTCTGGGTATTCGGCTCGGCACACATAAAATGCTCCTCGATAAAGCAGGTTCGGGCTCGGCGGAATATCGGGTCGATAGGGTTCCTTCGTCATGCAGCGGGAGTGCGCAAACTCACTGGTTGTGGCGCATCGTATGGCGAGAAATCTGGCCTGATATTGAACATCCGGTAGATTGTTTCACAAAGAAACCATAACCCACCGAGGGGAAGCATGAACAGCGCTACGGGCCTGCTTTATGGAAGCCGTCACAAAATATATTTAATGAGAGGTTTGCCATTAATTTGTTGGCAATAAACCGATGCGCTTGCTTATGCCATAAATATCCAGATGACGATGTTTCGAAATATATCCATATTGGCAAGCCTGCAACCAGATATGGCCAGTTTGCATGCAAGCATCAGCATATTCATTATTTGCCGGGTTTTATGCCGAGGATATTGGCTGTCGATATTTGTCGCTGAAAAAACAGGCACCAGCATGCAGTTCGGTCAGATTAGCGGCGCCAGCACGGCGCCTCTAAGACGTTTTGCTAATACCTGTGGCCATCACCTCGCGTTAGGCTGTGATCTCCGATAAGCACCCTCTGGCAGGACGCCAGACGTGGTTGCCAGCGCTCCCGGGAGCGCACCGTTTTTGCTACCTGCAAGGAAGGAACCCGATGACAGAGCAGAACATCTATCAGCGCGATCTGGAAAAAAATCCCGCCAATTACCAGACGCTGACCCCCATCAGCTTTCTGGGGCGGGCCGCCCGGGTCTACCCCGACTATCCGGCGCTGATCCACGGCCCCCTGCGCCAGAGCTGGGCCCAGACCGAGCGACGCTGCCGCCAGCTGGCCTCGGCCCTTCGCTTGCGCGGCATCGGTGAGGGGGATACCGTCTCCATCGTCGCCCCCAATACCCCGGCCATGTTCGAGGCCCATTTCGGGGTGCCCATGAGCGGCGCCGTGCTCAACACCATCAACACCCGGCTCGATGCCGAGTCGATGGCCTTTATCTTCCAGCATGCCCAGAGCAAGGTAGTGCTGGTAGACCGGGAGTTTGGCGCCGTGGTGCGCAAGGCGCTGGCATTGATTGAACTCGCGCCGTTGCTCATCGCCATCGACGATCCCCTCTATCGGGAGGGGGAGCTGGTCGGCGACCTCGACTATGAGGCGTTTCTTGCAGAGGGCAATGGGGATGAGCCAGGCTGGCTGCCGCAAGATGAGTGGCAGGCGATCTCGCTTAACTACACCTCCGGCACCACAGGCAACCCCAAGGGGGTGGTCTATCACCATCGCGGCGCCCACCTCAATGCAGTCAACAACGTGCTCTCCTGGGAGCTGCCCAAGCACAGCGTCTATCTCTGGACCCTGCCGATGTTTCACTGCAACGGCTGGTGCTTCCCCTGGACGCTGGCGGCGACGGCCGGGGTGAGCGTCTGCTTACGCCATGTGCAGGCGGCGGCCATCTATGAGGCACTGCACGAGCACAAGGTGACCCATTTTTGCGCTGCCCCCATTGTACTCAACATGCTCAACAACGCCGATCCGGCCCTCAAGCGCGGGCTCGACCACCCCATCAAGGCGATGACCGCAGGAGCGGCACCACCCGCCACCGTGATCGCCGGCATGGAGGCGATGGGGATCGCCGTGACCCACGTTTACGGCCTCACCGAAACCTATGGCCCCTGCGTGCTGTGCGAACCGCAAAGAAGCTGGCAGGGGCAGGATGCCACCACGTTGTCGCGTCTGAAAGCACGCCAGGGGGTAGCCTCACCCCTGCAGGGGGAGATGCGGGTCATCAACCCGGTCAGCGGCGAGCCGGTTCCCCGGGATGGCAAGACCATGGGCGAAATCGTGCTGCGCGGCAATGTGGTGATGAAGGGTTATCTCAAGAACCCGGTCGCCAGCGCCGAGGCGATGGCGGAGGGGTGGTTTCGCAGCGGCGATCTGGCGGTATGGCACCCGGACGGTTACGTGGAGATCAAGGACAGATCCAAGGACATCATCATCTCCGGCGGGGAGAACATCTCCAGTCTGGAGGTGGAGGACGTGCTCTATCGCCATCCCGATGTGGACGAGGTGGCGGTGATCGCCATGCCGGACGAGAAGTGGGGGGAGGTGCCCTGCGCCTTCGTCAAGCTCAAGGAGGGGCGTGAACTCACCCAGGCCGAACTGATTGCGTTTTGCCGCGAGCAGATGGCCCACTTCAAGGCCCCCAAGCGGATCATCTTCACCCCGCTGCCGAAGACCTCCACCGGCAAGGTGCAGAAATTTATGCTGCGTCAGCAGCTGGGCAGTTGAGGTTGCGACAGGAGCAAAACAAAACGGGCCTGATGGCCCGTTTTGTCGATATGAGTTCAACGATTATTTGGTGTGGCGCTCATAAAGCCGCTGTACCACATCCTTCAACGCCAGCCCTTCGTTTTGCAGCAGCACGGTGAGGTGGTAGAGCAGGTCGGCGGATTCGTTGATGAGCTCCTCCCTGTCTTTCGCCATGGCGGCCAGTGCCACTTCGACACCTTCTTCACCCACCTTCTGGGCGATGCGCTTGGTGCCCTTGGCATAGAGGCTGGCGGTGTAGCTGGTGGCCGGATCCGCGCCTTTGCGTGCTGCCAGGATCTGCTCGAGCTCGGCCAGGAAGCCAAGGGGCGGCACGGGGTGGCCGTCGAAGCAGGAGGGGTTGCCCAGATGGCAGGTGGGGCCGACGGGGTTGGCGGCGATCAGCAGGGAGTCCTGATCGCAGTCGGTGGTGATGGCGACCAGCTGAAGCACATGGCCCGAGCTCTCCCCCTTGGTCCAGAGGCGCTGCTTGCTGCGGCTGAAGAAGGTGACCTGGCCGCTGGCCTGGGTCTTTGCCAGTGCTTCGCGGGTCATGAACCCCTGCATCAGCACTTCGCCGCTGGCGGCATGCTGGACGATGGCGGGGATCATGCCGTCACATTTTGCCCAGTCCAGGCGTTCGGCGAGCGACTGCTCGTTGTTTACTGCTTGATTATTCACGGATGGCAACTCCTTCGGTTTTCAGCCAGCGTTTCAGTTCGGGAATGGGGATAAGGCCTTTGTGGAACACGGAGGCGGCCAGTGCCCCGTCCACGTCGGCGAGGGTGAAGGCATCGCGAAAGTGTTCCATGGCACCGGCGCCGCCGGAGGCGATGAGCGGCACCTTGCAGACGGCCCGCACCAGCTTGAGCTGCTCGAGATCATAGCCCTGGCGCATGCCATCCTGGTTCATCACGTTCAGCACGATTTCACCGGCGCCACGCTTTTGTGCCTCCTGCACCCAATCCAGGGTATGCCAGGCGGTGGTGCGGGTGCGGCTCTCGTCGCCGGTAAACTGTTTGACCTGATAGTGACCGCTCTGCGCATCAAAATAGGAGTCGATGCCCACCACCACGCACTGCACGCCGAAGCGCTCGGCCAGTCGGGTGATAAGGGTGGGATCGGCCAGCGCTGGCGAGTTGATGGAGACCTTGTCGGCCCCGAACTCCAGGATCTGGCGGGCATCCTCCACGCTCTTGATGCCGCCGGCGACGCAGAAGGGGATGTCGATGACCTCGGCCACCCGGCTTACCCAGCTCTTGTCCACCACCCGCTCATCGCTCGAGGCGGTGATGTCGTAGAACACCAGCTCGTCGGCCCCCTCGCTGGCGTAGCGACGGGCGAGCTCGACGATGCCGCCCATCACCTCGTGATTACGAAACTGCACTCCCTTGACCACCACGCCATCTTTGACGTCGAGGCAGGGGATAATACGCTTTGACAACATGCTCGTTGCTCCATGTAAAGCACTGTTAAAACTAACGTTGTTGCCAACGGGCCCAGGGCCCGGCGGCGAGTGAAAAAGGTGGCTTGCATGCTTTAACAGCGGGTTCCTGAGCGGGAAAAAGAGACCCGAAACGGGCGGCGTCTTCACTCGGGGGAGTACCACTATATGCACGACTTTATTCAGTGATTCAACCCTTTATCCAGCTTGCTCGGCCCTTGATGCCGGCTGGTGCCAGCAGGCGTCTGGCCGCTCAAGCCTGGCTGAGAGCCATCTGCAGCCAGCAGCTCACGAAGGGTGAGCAGGGCACCATCAAAATCAAACACTTTCAGCTGGCGAGCCAGGATCTCGCCTGGCGTCCCCAAGGCGAGCAGCAGGGGGGCCGCGTACTGCTCAAATAGCGGGATCACAGCGGTGTCGCTCTGCACCAGCAACTCCTCAATCTGGCGCAGCAGCTGTTGCTGCCAGTGGCTGCCAAGCGGCGCGGCGTTCGCGGCGGGACTGGGTTCTTCCTCCCCCAGCAGACTTGGCAGTTCGCTGAGGAGGCGGGCAATGGGGGCCATCCGCTCGGCCAGGGTCTGGCTGTTGTTGGCCAGCTCCTGCTCCAGTTGTTGGCTCTGGGCGGCCAGTTCAACCAGCCCAAGGGTGCTGGCCACCCCGCGCAGGGTGTGGAGCAGCCGGCTGGCGGCTGGCCTGTCGCCAGCGTGCAGATGGCTCTCCAGCTGCTGCATGTCCTGGCTGTGCTCGCTGGCAAAGTGGCGCAGCAGGGCGACGTATTTGCTCTGGTTGCCCTGCAGCGCCGCCAGCCCCTGTTGCAGATCCAGCCCGGGCAGATTTTGCAGGCGGGTGAGGGGACCAGTCAGCAGGTCGGTCGTCCGCCGCTGGTATCTGGGAGCTGCGGCCGTGCTGCTGGGCAGCCACTGCTGCAGCGCCTCGAACAGCTTGGCGGGGGTCACCGGTTTGGCGATGAAGTCGTTCATGCCGGCGGATTTGCAGGCCTTTCTGTCTTCTTCGAAGGCACTGGCGGTCAGCGCCAGAATGGGGACCTGCTCCCAGCCCGACAGGGCCCGGATGGCCCGGGTGGCGCTGTAGCCATCCATCAGCGGCATCTGTATGTCCATCAGGATGAGATCGAACGCGTGCTGGCTGACGCGCTCCAGCGCCTCCTGGCCATTGACCGCCGTCTCGATGATGAGGCCGCTGTTGTTGAGCAGTTCCAGCACCACCTCGCGGTTGATTGCGTTGTCCTCCACCAGCAATACCCTGGCGTGGTTGGCAAAGAAGAGGGCCTGCTGCACCGTCTGCTCGAGCGCTGCCGGTTGCTGCGGTTCGCCCTGACCCACCGCGAGGCGGGCGGTAAACCAGAAACAGCTGCCCTTGCCAAGGGCGCTGGTGACCCCGACTTCCCCGCCCATCAGGGTGGCAAGCCGGCTGGTGATGGCCAGCCCAAGGCCGGTGCCGCCATATTTGCGGGTGGTGGAGACATCCGCCTGTTCGAAAGCCTGGAACAGCTTCTCGCTCTGCTCCGGGCTGATGCCGATGCCGGTATCCTCCACCTCGAAGCGCAGCAGATAGCCGCCGGCAAGCGGGCGATCCACCCGGACCCGCAGGGTGACCGAGCCCTGCTCGGTGAATTTGATGGCGTTGGCCGCGTAGTTGAGCAGCGCCTGACGCAGGCGGGTGATGTCGCCGTGTACCCAGGCCGGGGTATCGCCGATGTCGACTATGATGGTGAGCCCCTTGGCGCGCGCCTGCTCGCTCATCAGGGCGCTGACGTTGTCCAGCATGGCGGTAAGGGAAAAGTCGCTCTGCTCCAGCGCCATCTTGCCTGCATCGATCTTGGAGAGATCCAGGATGTCGTTGATGATGGTGAGCAGGTGCTGGGCGGCGTTGTCGATCTTCTCCAGTCGCTCCTGCTGGGTGTGATCCGGCGTATCGCGCTTGAGCAGATAGGTGAGCCCCAAAATGGCGTTCATCGGGGTGCGGATCTCGTGGCTCATGTTGGCCAGGAAGGCACTCTTGGCGCGGTTGGCGCTCTCCGCCCGTTGATGGGCCTGAGCCAGCTGCAGGGTGCGCTCGTTGACCATCTCCTCCAGGTGGTAGCGGTACTGGTCCAGCTCCTCGCCGAGCCGCTTTTTCTCGGTGATGTCGGCCTGCACCGTTACATAGTGGGTCACGGCCCCGTTCTCCTGGCGAATGGGGGAGACGGTGGCAAGCACCTGATAGTGGGAGCCGTCCCTGCGCCGGTTGATGAACTCGCCGTGCCAGCGCTGGCCGCGCTTGATTGCATCCCACAGGGCGATGTAGGTAGCCTTTGGGGTGAGGCCGGAGCGCAGCAGGGAAGGGGTCTGCCCTATCACCTCGCTCTGCTGGTAGCCGCTGGCGGCCAGGAAGGCGACGTTGACATATTCGATGCGGGCCTGGGTATCGGTGATGAAGACGCCATCCGGGCTCTGCTCCAGGGCGAGCGAAAGTTGGCGCAACTGCTGCTCGGCCTGCTTGCGTTCGGTGATGTCCAGGTGGATGCCGAGCAGGCGCAGCGGGCGCTGCTGGGCATCCCGGTAGATGCTGCCCTTGCTGCTGAGCCAGCGCACATCGCCGTTTGGCAAGAGGATGCGAAATTCAATCTCGATGGGTTTGCCACTTGCCGGCAGCTCGGCCAGCAACTTGTCGAGGCGGGGCTTGTCGTCCGGGTGCAGGCAGCTGTGCCACTGCTTGAACTCGCTGAGCTGTTCGGCGCTGCGACCATAGAGGCGGGCGCATTCGGGCGAGAAGAAGAGCCGGCCACCCTGCATGTTCCACTCCCAGATCCCGACGTGGGCTCCCTCCTGAGCCATCAGCAGCCGCTGCTCGCTCTCGCGCAGGGCACTGCTGGTGGTTTCGGCGCGGATGCGGGCACTGATGGCATCGTCCATCAGGTTGAGCGCCGCCAGTCTGGCGCGGCGCTGGGTATCGAGCGCCACCTGCTGGTTGTGCAGCAGTTGCTGCTCTGCCAGCTTGCGTTCGGTGATGTCCTGCACAGTGCCATACAGCTCGACGATGGTGCCGTCGTTGGCGCGCAGGGCGGCGCCGCGGGCGATGATCCAGACTGGTTCGCCCTGTTCGTGGATCACTTCGGCATCGCACTCGTAGGGCAGACCATCCTGCAGACAGCGTTCGACCGACTGGGCGATGGCGCGCCAGCCATCCTGGGTAAAGTACTTCCTCACCTCGGGGTAGATGGCGGGGGGCAGGGAGGGATCGCGGCCATAGATGCGGTAGATCTCCGGCGACCAGAAGTGGCTGTCATCGGCGATGTTCCAGCGCCAGTTGCCGATCTTGGCCAGGTGCTGGGATTCGCGCAGGATCCCTTCGTTGCGGCGCAGCGCCTCTTCGGTCTCCTTGCGTTGCTGGTGATCCTCGATGACCGAGATGAAGTAATCCGGTTTCCCCTTGAGATCCTTGACCAGCGCCACCGTGAGGGTGATCCAGAGTACCTCGCCGCCCTTGCGCAGATAACGCTTCTCCAGGGTGTAGTGCTGACGTTCGTCTGCCAGCATCTGGGCTACATAGGTCTGGTCGATGAAGAGATCATCCGGGTGGGTGATCTGCTGGAAGGTCATGCCCATCAGCTCGTCGGCCTGGTAGCCCAGCATGTCGCACAACCGCCGGTTGACCCGCAGCCACTTGCCATCCGGGGAGACCAGGGCGATGCCGACCGCAGCCTGCTCGAAGGTGGCCTGAAAACGGGTCTCGCTTTGTTGCAGGCGGGACTGGATGCTGCTGAGCTCTTGCCAGCGCTGGGTTTCCCGGGCGCGGGAGCGGTGCACGGCCGCGCTGAGCAGGCTGATAAGAACGCCGTTGGCGATCAGAATGCCCCACTGCACCAGATCCTGGCCGGCGCCGATACGCAGCTCGTGAAGCGGGGCGAGCAGGAAGTAGGTGGTGAGCAGACCGCTCACCAGGGTACAGAGCAGGCCGGGCAGCAGGCCACCGAGCAGGGCGCAGACGGTGATGGGCAGCATGAACAGCACCAGCAGCGGCCGCTCGCCAAAGGCGATGGGCAGCTGGACCCGGATCTGCAGCATCAGCACGGGCAGCAGCACGGCCAACAGGCAGACACCCCAGCGCTGTCTGGGTTGGCGAAGGTGCCACAGTGAAGACCAGCGCGTCATAGGGACTCCTCCGGCGGGGTGGGGGCCTGCGGATAGGGGGGCTGTTGCCCGAGCTGAAGCGACAGCTCGTTGATCTTGTGCTTGAGGGCCAGCATGGCCAGCTCCCGGTCCACCATCACCTTGTTGAACCGCTCCAGTTCATTGTTTTGCTGACGGAGCTCGCTGGCCTGACGGGTCAGGGCCTGCTCGACCTGTTCGCGCTCGGTGACATCCAGCAGCAGGCCAAGCACGGCAGGCTGGCCGCGATAATCGACACGGCGCCCATAGAGCTCCATCTCGATGTTCTGGTGGTTGTGGTGCAGGGCGGTGAAGCGGGTGTGGATCTCGCTGTCTTCCTGTTCGCAGCGCTGCAGCTGCTCAGCCACCCTGGCGCTGTCTTTCGGACTGGCGAGGGCGTGCAGGGTGCCAATTTTGAGCAGGGTGGCGGTCGAGGCGTAGCCGAACAGGCGGGCAAAACCTGGGTTGATGTAACAGAGCTGGCCCTGCTGGATGATGTAGATGCCGGCCAGTGACTGCTCCACCAGGGCGCGAAACAGCCCCTCCCGCTCGCGCAGGCCCGCTTCGGCCCGCTTGAAATCCGTGATGTCGCGAGAGATGCCGAAGATGCCTATCACCTGGCCATCGCTGTCCTGCAGCGGCCCCTTGGTGGCGAGAAACACCCGCTCGCCGCCTGGCAGGGTCAGGTACTCCTCCTGGGTCTGTACCCGGTTGTTGGCGATCACCTGTTCACCCAGCGCCATCAGCATGCGGGCCTGATCGGGGGGAAAGATGGCCATGTCGTCCTGACCCAGCATCTCGCTGGCCGATTTGCCGACGAACTGGCTGGCGGCGCGATTGAACAGGATGTATTTGCCCTCTCTGTCCTTGGCGAAGATGGCATCTTCCGAGCTGTCGGCGATGGCGGAGAGCAGTTGCAGCGCCTGCAGGCGGCCGGCCTGGGACTGGCGAACCTGCTCGGCCATCTGCAGCCGGGTGTGCTGGCGCAGCAGCACGATGCCGGTGTTGGCGATAAGCAGCACCAGCAGGCCAATGAGCCCGATCCAGACGCTCTCTTTGAGCTCCGCCCGGGTGAGTTCGGCCTTGTCTATCTTGGCCAGCAGATACCAGTCGGTACCCATGACCGGCTGTACGGTGCCAAACACCGGCGTATTGCGGTAATCCTTGCCAAAGAAGAGCGCCTTGCCCTCTTCATTGCGACTCTGCTGCAGGAACTGGGCTGCCAGCAGCTCCTTGCTGCTGACGGGCAAATGCAGGGTGAGAGCCGAACCGGGGCGATAGCGCACATCATTGAGAAACTGGATCTGATCGCCGCTGCGGCGAAACAGCAGGGCTTCCCCGCTGCTGTCCGGCACCGGCCAGGATTTGAGAATGTTGTTGAGCCAGTCACTGCGGCTTATCTGCAGCACGATGAAAGGCGACTTGTCGCCTGCCATGGGGAGTGGGGCGATAAAGTCGAGGCGGGCTTGACCCTGTTCGTCCAGATAGGGGCCGACCCGGGTGATGCTGCCGCTTTTGGCATCCTTCAATGCCGCGCGCAACTGGGCGCTCAGGCCGCTGGCATCCGGGGTGTGCCACAGCAGGTTGCCCTCTGGCGAGAGCACGCTGGCGGCACTGAAGCGGCGAATGGAGATAAATTCGTCCAGTTTGGTCATCAGGTTGGCGTGACCGGCCCGGGTGGCCTGGGCTTCGCGATAGAGGGCCGCATATAGCGGATTTTCAAACAAAATGTGGGCGTCAAATTCCCGGGCGCTGAGCCATTCGGTGATGCGTTTGCTCTTGAGATCGGCAATGGTCTCGAGCCGGGCGGCCTCCTTGTCCTGGGTCAGGTTGATGTTCTGGGCGATGGCCATGGCGGTCAGGGTCAGGATCAGGCCGTTGAGCAGCACGAACGGCAGCAGCTGGCGCCGGGAAGGGGAAGTGGTCACCGTCGGCTGGTCGATGCGCCGGCGCAGCATGGTATAGAGCATGGTGGCGGTGATGAGGATGAACAGCCACCCCTTGATGGTGCTGGCCAGCGCGAACTGGGCCGGGGTGCTGAACAGCCACTCCACCGCCTTGTCGGAGAGCAGGATCCACAGGCTCGCCACCGCGGCATAGGTGAGCACGACGTTGAGCACATGGGCCCGGGTCAACGAGGGCTGCTCAGCCATGTCTGGCCTCATTGTCATCCTGGTAGCGCTCGGCGATGGCGACGAACTGCTCGAAGTGGTTGTCGAATGCCGTCACCACATCCGGATCGAAATGCTGGCCGCTGCCGGAGAGGATCAGGGCGCGCGCCTCCTCATAAGGCATGGCCGCCTTGTAGACCCGCACATTGATCAGCGCGTCGAACACGTCCGCCAGTGCCATCAGGCGGGCCGAGAGCGGGATGGCGTCCCCTTGCAGGCCGTCGGGATAGCCGCTGCCATCCCACTTTTCGTGATGCCAGTGGGCTATCTCCTTGGCCAGGGTGAGAAACACCAGCGGCTGTTCGATGTCCCGTTCGGCCTCTTCGATGGCGTCGCTGCCGAGCTTGGCGTGGGTGCGCATGATCTGCCACTCCGCCGGGGTCAGCTTGTCCGGCTTGAGCAGGATCTGATCCGGAATGCCCACCTTGCCGATGTCGTGCAGCGGCGCCGAGCGGCTCAGCAGATCGATGTAGCGGGGGGTCAGGGTGTCGGTAAAACGGGGATGACTGGCCAGCGCACAGGCCAGTTGCCTGACATAGCCCTGGGTGCGCAAGATGTGATTGCCAGTCTCGGGGTCGCGGATCTCCGCCAGATGGGCGAGCGCCCGGATGGAAACTTGCTGGATGAGGTCGTTCTCGGTCATCCGGCGTGCCACCTCGGCCTCCAGCGCCGCATTCTGATTCTGCAGGCCGTCGCGGGCCTGTTTGGCCTCCAGCTGGGTGCGCACTCGCGCCTGGACGATGGCCGGTTTGATGGGCTTGGTAATGTAGTCGGCGGCTCCCAGCGACAGGCCGTACTCCTCGCTCTGGGGGTCGGCGAGGGCGGTGAGCAGCACCACCGGAATGCGACTGGTGGCAGGGGTAATACGCAGCTGTTTGAGCACCTCATAGCCGTCCATGCCAGGCATCATCACATCCAGCAGGATGAGGTCCGGGATTGTCTTGCCAGTGGCGATCCGCAGACACTTCTCCCCGCTCTGGGCGGCGAGCACCCGATAGGTGGGAGAGAGCAGGTCGGTCAGCACCATCAGATTTTCGGGTGAGTCATCGACAATCAGGATGGTGGCGGAGTGAGATGTAAACATAGGTCCTCCGTGACGTTGTCTCAGTGAATTCGAGTATAGAGTCAATTGTTACCAAGTAATAAGGACTTACCCCGATTTACCCCTTGATGAAGAGGCTTCCGGCCGGACGACCCGGCAGGGAGCCTCTCTCTCAATCGACGTCCTGATGGCGATGCTGCGGCTTGCTTACAGGCTGCCATTCCCCCAGCAGGCGATGGCATCCCCTACCGAGAACTTGCCCTCCAGCAGGGCGCGGCCGAGGATGATCCCCTTGACCCCTGAACCCTTGAGCGCCTCGATGTCTTCGATGCCGCCAATGCCGCCGGAGGCCTGAAAACCGACGCTAGGATAACGGGCGCAGAGATCCCGGTAGAGCTCAACATTGGTGCCTGAGAGGGTGCCGTCACGGCTGATGTCGGTGCAGAGCACGTGCTTGAGACCGGCGGGCAGAAAGCGCTCGATCAGCGCCTCGATGGTCACCCCGCTGTTCTCCTGCCAGCCAGCCACCGCGATGTGGCGATTGCCCTGGGCATCAATGTTGACGTCCAGCGCCAGCACGATGCGCTCGGGGCCGTATTTCTCCATCCAGCTGGCCACCAGAGCCGGCGATTTGACGGCGGTGGAGCCGATCACCACCCGGCTGGCGCCGGCGGCCAAGAGGTCTGCCACATCCTGCTCGCTGCGCACACCGCCCCCCACCTGCACCGGCGCTTCGGTGGCCGACAGCAGCTGGGCGATGAGGGGGAGCTGGCGCGCCTTGGCATCCTTGGCACCATCAAGGTCCACCAGGTGCAGTTGCACCGCCCCCTGGGAGACATATTCGTCGAAGCGGGCCTGTGGGCTGTCGCTGTAGGCAGTCTTCTGGCCGTAGTCGCCCTGATAGAGCCTCACGACTTGGCCGTTAATCAGATCAATGGCTGGGATAATCATCCTTGTTACAGCTCCAAAAAGTTTTGCAGTAGGCGGGCACCGGCCGCGCCGGAGCGCTCCGGGTGGAATTGGGCGCCAAAGAAATTGCTGCGCTCTGCAACCCCACCCACGATGGCGGTGAAAGGCGTGCCGTAGTCACAGGTCGCCAGCGTCGCTTCGGTCACCTCCAGCGCATAGGAGTGCACGAAGTAGAAGTAGCTGCCGCTCGGGATCCCCTTGAGCAGAGGATGGCTCTCGTCGTGCTCAATCTGGTTCCAGCCCATGTGGGGCAGGCGCAGGTTGCCCACCTCCATCAGCTTGATCCTGCCCGGTACTATGCCAAGACAATCGATCAAGGCATGGGTCTTGCCATCGGTAGCCATGCTCTCTTCGGACGCCTCCGCCAGCATCTGCATGCCGAGGCAAAAACCGAGCAGCGGCTGCTTGGCGGCGCGAATAAGGGGCACCAGCCCCCGTTCGTTGAGATTCTTCATGGCGGCCACCGCGGTGCCGACGCCGGGCAGGATCAGCTTGTCCGCCCGCTCGATGTCGGCAGCCTCGCGGGAGACCTGCGGCTGCACGCCGAGACGCTCGAACGCCATCCTGACCGAGGCCAGATTGGCACAGCCGGTGTCGATAATAACCAGCTTCTGCTTGCTCACATCCATCACAGCACTCCCTTGCTGGAGGGAAGCTCGCTCCCTTCCACCCGAATGGCCTGACGCAGGGCGCGGCCAAAGCCCTTGAACAGCGCCTCCACCTGGTGGTGGGTGTTGCCGCTGCCGACCTTCATCTGCAGTGTGATGGCCATGGCGTCCGAGAGGGAGCGGAAGAAGTGGGGCACCATCTCGGTGGCCATCTCGCCCACGCTGTCGCGGCCAAAACCGCTCGGGCAGTCGAACACGAAGTAGGGGCGGCCGCTCAAGTCGAGCGCGGTGGCCACGTCCAGCTCGGTCAACGAGGGGGCCTGGGCACTGTCATTGGCGCCGTCAACCAGGCGGGGACGACCATCGATCACCGCCAGCACCTCGTCCATCGCCAGCACGAAGCCGAAGCGCCCGATCCCGCGCTTGTTGCCAAGGGCCTGGCGCAGGGCCTGACCCAGGGCCAGCCCCACGTCTTCCACCGTGTGGTGATCGTCGATGTGCAGATCGCCGCTGACTTTCAGCTTGAGGCGAAAGCCCGCGTGAGTGGCTATCTGATCCAGCATGTGATCGAAGAAGCCGATGCCGGTGGCGATCTGGTTGCCGCCGCTCTTGTCCAAGTCCACCGCCACCTGGATACGGGTCTCCTTGGTGTAGCGCTCCACCTCGGCGGTGCGCCCCTTGGCGAGCAGCTGATCACGGATGGCGAGCCAATCGTGATCCTGCGGGTGGTAGCGGATGCCGCGAATGCCCATGTTGTCGGCCAGTTGCAGATCGGTCTGTCTGTCACCAATCACGAAGGAGTTGGCAAAGTCGATGCGACCGGAGGCGAGGTACTCCTTCACCAGCCCGAGGTGGGGCTTGCGGCAGCTGCAGCCATCGGTGGGGAAGTGCGGGCAGATCAGCACCTGCTCCCAGTTCACCCCTTGCGATTCGAACAGGTGCATCATCAGGGCGTGGGGGGGCTGGAAGTTCTCCAGCGGCAGGCTGGCGGTGCCCAGCCCGTCCTGGTTGGTCACCATCACCAGCACGTAGCCGGCGGCCTGCAATTCGCGCAGCACCGGGATCACCATGGGCTCGAAGCGCAGCTTGGCGAGGCTGTCCACCTGCTTGTCGGTGACCGGCTCTTCAATCAGGGTGCCGTCGCGGTCGATAAACAAAAACGGGGTCTTCATCGCTACATCCTTGTCTTAAAAAGAGGGAGAGGGCTGGTCACGCAATACGGCCAGTACGGCATCCATCTCGCCCTGATAGCCGATGGTGACCCGAATGCTGTTGTCCAGGCCAGGCTTGGTCGAGAAATCCCGCAGTATGATGCCGGCGGCCTTCATGGCGGCAAAGACGGCGGCGCCATCCACAAAGCGCACCAGCACGAAGTTGCCCTTGTCCTCGAACACCTCCTTCACGCAGGGCAGGGTTGCCAGCGCGGCCTTGAAGGCGGCTTTTTGCTTGTTGAGTTCCACCACTCGCTCCTGCATCAGTTCCAGTCCCATGGGGGAGAGGGCCTGCGCCGCGATCTGGGCGATGGGCTCGGGGATGGGATAGGGGGCGATCACCTTGGCCAGCATGGCGATCACCTCGGGACTGGCCAGCGTAAAGCCGCAGCGGATCCCCGCCAGGGCAAAGGCCTTGGAGAGGGTGCGGGTCACCACCAGATTGGGGAAGCGGGCCAGCAGGTCAACCACGGACGCCTCGGGGCAGAACTCGATATAGGCCTCGTCCACCACCACGATGGCGCGATCCCGCGCTTTCTCCAGCAGGGCGATGAGACCGTCGCGGCCCACCAGATCCCCGGTTGGGTTGTTGGGGGAGCAGAGGAACACCAGCTTCACGTCGGACAGGCGATCGGCAATGGCGGGCCAGTCAGGCTGGCGGCTGGCGGTCAGCGGCTGCTCGACGATGCCGACGCCGCAGGTCTCGGCGCTGATGGCGTACATGCCGTAGGTGGGCGGGCAGATCAGGATCTGATCTTCACCCGCTTCACAGAAGGTGCGGATCAAGAGCTCAATGGCCTCGTCGGCACCGCGGCTCACCAGCACCTGATCGGGGTTGACTCCGGCGTAGGCGGCATAACCGTTCACCACCTCGGCCGGCTGGCACTCGGGGTAGCGGTTGAGACGGCCGCCCTCAATGGTGAAGGGATAGGCCAGCGGCGCCTCGTTGGCGTTGAGCCAGACGTGGCCCTTGCCGCCGATGCGGCGAGCGGATTGATAGGGGGTGAGGGCCCGCACCACGCGGCGCGCCAGGTTGGCAATGCTCATGACAAATCCTTCTGCTGTGCTGTTTGTTGGGACGTGGCGGCCAGGGCGTTCAACCTGAGGGTGACGGCATTTTTGTGGCCATCAAGCCCCTCGGCCTGGGCGATGCGCTCGACGATGGGACCAAGGCCCTGAATGCCGCGCTCGCTCAGCTCCTGCACCGTGTAGCGGCGCTGATAATCGGCGAGGCCCAGGCTCGAGCAGGTGCGGGCATAGCCATAGGTGGGCAGGGTGTGGTTGGTACCGCTGGCGTAATCGCCGACCGATTCCGGCGTCCATGCTCCCAGGAAGATGGAGCCGGCATTCTCAAGCTGATCCAGTAGATCACGGGGAGCGCGGGTCTGCACAATCAGGTGCTCCGGCGCGTAGGCGTTGGAGATGGTGCACGCCTCTTCCAGATCGTCGCAGAGGATCACCAGACTGCTGCCCAGCGCCTGCGCGGCGATGTCGCGGCGAGTCAGCTTGGCCAGCTGGCGCTTGATCTCGCCGTTGATGGCGTCGGCCAGCAGCGGCGAGGTGGTCACCAGCACCACCTGGCTGTCGGGGCCGTGCTCGGCCTGGGAGAGCAGATCCGCCGCCACGAAAGCGGGGTTGGCGCTCTCGTCGGCGATCACCAGCACCTCGGAGGGGCCGGCCGGCATATCGATGGCGGCGCCGCGCCAGTCGCGAGAAACCTGGCCCTTGGCTTCGGTCACATAGGCGTTGCCCGGGCCGAAGATCTTGTCCACCTTGGGAATGGTTTCGGTGCCGTAGGCCATGGCGGCGATGGCCTGGGCGCCGCCGATGGCGAACACCTTCTCGACCCCGCAGGCGCGGGCGGCGAACAGGATCTCGTCGCTGGCCGGGGACGGGGTGCAGAGCACCACTTCACGGCAACCGGCGAGAGCTGCTGGAATAGCCAGCATCATCACAGTGGAGGGGAGTGGCGCGCTGCCCCCGGGTACGTAGAGGCCGACCCGGCTGATGGGCTGGGTGCGCAGCTCGCACACCACCCCGGGCTGGGTTTCCACCCGCACCACTGGCTGCACCTGGGCGGCGTGAAAGGTACGAATGTTGGCGATGGCCGCCTCGATGGCGCCCTTGATGTCGTCACCCAGCCGGGCACAGGCGGCCTCGATTTCGGCGTCGCTCACCTGCAGTTGCTGGCGCGGGGCGCGCTCGAAGCGCTGGCTCAGCTCGCGCAGGGCCTCATCGCCCCGGCTGCGCACCGCAGCGATGATCTCCCGCACCACGGCGCCGATGTCGGCTTCGTCACTCAGGGCCGGCCGGGTCAGCACGTCGGCCTGCTGGGCGGGGGAGAGGGTCTTCCAGATCAGGGTCTGCATGATGTCCCTTCCTTATTCCATCATTTTTTCGATGGGCAGCACCAGAATGGAGCTGGCACCCAGCGCCTTGAGCTGTTCCATGGTTTCCCAGAACAGGGTCTCGCTGGAGACGACGTGCAGCGCCACCTGGTTGGTCTCGCCCGCCAGCTGCATGATGGTGGGACGCTCGGCGCCCGGCAGCAGATCGGTGATGGCATCGAGCTTGTCCTTGGGAGCGTGCAGCATGATGTACTTGCTCTCGCGCGCCTGCTGCATCCCCTGAATGCGGGGCAGCAGGGTGTCGATGATCTTCTGCTTGGCATCGGACAAGGGGTTGGGCGCCTGTACCAGTACCGCCTTGGAGCGGTAGATCACTTCCACTTCTTTGAGGCCGTTGGCCTCAAGAGTCGCGCCGGTGGAGACCAGATCGCAGATGGCATCGGCCAGGCCCGCGCGCGGTGCTACTTCTACCGAGCCGCCCAGCATCACGCTCTTGAAGCTAAGCCCTTTTTCGTCGAAGAAGCGCTTGAGCAGCCCCGGGTAAGAGGTGGCGATGCGCTTGCCGGCGAGGCTCTGTGGCCCGGTGTAGGTGACGTCGTCCGGTACCGCCAGAGAGAGGCGGCAGCCGCCGAAGTCGAGCTGCTTGAGGGTCTTGACCGCAAAGGGCTGGCCCTGGGAGGCACGGATGAGCTGCACCTCTTCCAGCACGTTCTCGCCGATGATGCCAAGGTCGACCACCCCTTCCATCACCAGTCCCGGGATGTCGTCATCGCGTACCCGCAGGATGTCGATGGGCATGTTCTCGACATGGGCGATGAGGCGCTGTTCGCGCAGGTTGATCTTGAGGCCGCAGCTCTTGAACAGGGCCTGGGAGTCCTGGCTCAGGCGACCGGATTTTTGCATGGCGATGCGCAGACGTTGTGTTTCCATTGCTCGATTTCCTTCTAGTCAAAAACGAAAAAGCCCTCGGAAGTCAGTGCTTCCGAGGGCTTATGAATCTTGCGGTCCTTTTGGAAGTCACCAGTTAAGTGTCTTCCAGCAGTCAACCTCCTGAAAGACTATTCGGGATGATGATGGTGGTGATGAGTCTTCAGGCTGGTGAACTGCATGTAATCAATCCTTTACAAATAAGATGTCGTAGTTGACGCCCGATTTAAACTACCTGCCTTGACGGAAAAAGCAACCGGAAAATGTGATTTGGTCGATTAAAGTTGAGAAAACGGTTTTCTGGTCGATAACTAGACAAGGTGAGCCAGAGGAGGCGACATCATGCCCAGTCAGGACCTGTTATTCCCCATTCTGCCCAGGGCTCCGGCTGCCCCGAGCAGTGACGACATCAAGCGGGAAGTGACCCAGATCAGCCAGAAGCATCAGCTGCGCAAGACCAGCACCGACAACGGTGACTCCCAGCAGCGCCAGCAGCCTTATCCATCGGCCAAGCGTGATCAGCCGGCACCTGAAGAGGACGATCACAAGCCGGATCCCGATCACCAGATCGATCTCTTCGTCTAGGCGCAGAATCAGTCCCGCTTTTGCCACACTTTTGGCATAATGTCCCCTTTTGCTGCGGGACGCCCTTTTGACCATCCAGACCCTGTTCAAGCCAGACGGCCCTCTGGCCAGCCATATCGACGGCTTCAAAGCCCGTGCCCCGCAACTGGAGATGGCCGAGGCGGTGGCGCGTGCCATCAAGGAGCATGGTCGCTTGCTGGTGGAGGCGGGCACCGGTACCGGCAAGACCTACGCCTACCTGGTGCCGGCGCTGGAATCCGGCAAACGGGTGGTGATCAGCACCGGCTCCAAGAACCTGCAGGAGCAACTTTTCTACCGGGATCTCCCCACCATCACGGGGGCGCTCTCCTACACCCCGCCGGTGGCCCTGCTCAAGGGGCGCAGCAACTATCTGTGCATCGAGCGGATGAACCGGCTGCTCAGCGAATCCCACCTGCAAAAACCGGAAGTGCTCAATGATCTGGTCAAGGTGAAGTCCTGGTCCACCGCCACCGACAACGGCGACGTGGGGGATATTCCGGGACTGCAGGAGAACGCCGAGATCCTCGCGCACGTCACCAGCACCAATGAAAACTGCCTCGGTCGCGACTGCCCCTATTACGACGACTGCCATCTGGTGGTGGCCCGCCGCCGTGCCATGGATGCCCAGGTGGTGGTGATCAACCACCACCTCTTCTTCGCCGACATGGCGGTGAAAGACACGGGATTTGGCGAGCTGGTGCCCGAAGCGCAGGTCTACGTGTTTGACGAAGCGCACCAGTTGCCCGAGATCGCCACCAACTACTTCGGCAAATCGGTGGGCAGCCGCACCATCCTGGATCTGGCGCAGGATATCCAGCTCGCCTATCGGGCCGAGGCTCACGACATGGCCCAGCTAGGCAAGGCGGCCGACCGGCTCGCCATCGCCAGCCAGGATCTGCGCCTCGCCTTCGGGGTGGACGGTGGGCGCGGCAATACCCGTGACATGCTGCGCCAGCCGCTCTGGGGCCAGGCGCTGGCCCGCCTCAACGATGCCCTCGGACTCTGTTATGAAGTGCTGAAACTGGCGCTCGGGCGCGGCGAGCAGCTGGATCACTGTTTCGAGCGGATCAGTGAGCTGCGCACCCGCCTTGGCGAAGTGCTGGCCATCAACCAGACCGGTTTCTCCTACTGGTACGACTGCTCGCGGCTGCACTTTACCCTCAACCTGACCCCGCTGTCGGTGGCCGAGCGCTTTGGTGCCGAGGTGCTGCGCCCAGAGGTCGCCTGGGTGTTTACCTCGGCCACCCTGACGGTGGACATGCGCTTTGATCACTTCAAAGCCGAGCTGGGGTTGGCCGGCAGCGCCGAGCTTATTCTCGACAGCCCGTTCGACTATGGCGAGCAGGCGCGGTTGTGCGTGCCGCGCTTTCTGCCCGAGCCCAATGCCTTTGGCCGTGGCGAGCAGCTGGCCAATTTGATGATCCCGCTCATCAACAAGACGCCGGGGGGCTGTTTTTTTCTCTGTACCAGCCATCAGGTAATGCGGCAGGTGGCCGAGGTGCTGCGCCGGGAGATCGGGCGCACCGTCCTGCTGCAGGGGGAGGACAACAAGCAGCGACTGCTCAAGGAGTTCGTCGAGAATGGCCGCGCCGTGCTGGTGGCGACCAGCAGCTTCTGGGAGGGGATCGACGTGCGGGGGGCGGCGCTCTCCTGTGTTATCATCGACAAGCTGCCGTTTGCCAGCCCCGATGATCCGCAGCTTAAAGCGCGAGTGGACGACTGCAAGCTCAGGGGCGGCGATCCTTTCGCCGATATCCAGTTGCCCAAGGCGGTGATCGCCTTGAAACAGGGGGTGGGGCGGCTCATCCGTGATCGCGGTGATCACGGAGTACTGGTCATCTGTGATCCCCGCATGGTCAACAAGCCCTACGGCGCCACCTTCATCAAGAGTCTGCCCGCCATTCCACGGACCCGGGAGCTGGCGATGCTGGGGAATTTCTTCGAGCAGCAGGCGCTCGCCGGGCGGTGATCGTGTTTGCCTTGGCACGGCCGGCCAAGCCTTGCAACATTTTGAAAAACTGCCGGCACTGTCTGCTTGCAGATTATGTAATTGACTGATTTTATAGAGATTGGAAAGCATGAACGAGTTGAAGATCCTGGCCGTTGATACCGCCACCGAAGCCTGCTCCGCCGCCTTGCTGGTGGGGGAGCAGGTGTTCTCCCGCTGGGAGGAGGCGCCGCGGGATCACACCCGCAAGATCCTGCCCATGGTTCAGGCTGTGTTGGACGACGCCGGGATAACCTTGGATGAGCTCGATGCCATCGCCTTTGGTCGTGGTCCCGGCTCCTTTACCGGGGTGCGCATTGGCATCGGTGTGGCGCAGGGCCTGGCGTTTGGGGCCGGCGTGCCGCTGATCGGCATCTCCACCCTGGCCGCCATGGCGCAAGGTGCCCATCGTCTGGATGGCGCCGAACAGGTGCTGACCGCCATCGATGCGCGGATGAACGAGGTCTATTTCGGTCGCTATGAACTGATCGATGGCCGCATGCAGCTGGTGGGCGACGAGGTGGTGAGCGATCCCGCGGCACTGGTTGACGTCCGTGGCAAGCTGGCGGGTCGAGTGACCTGCGTCGGCACCGGTTTTGAGACCTATGGCGAGATTTTGAGCGGTCTTGCCGATGAGCTGGCGGTGAGCAAGGTGCGCTTCCCGGCGGCAGAAGACATGCTGCCGCTGGCGCGCAGCGCCTGGCTGGCTGGTGAGGCGGTGGCGGTGGAGCAGGCGACCCCGGTCTATTTGCGTGACAAGGTGACCTGGAAGAAGCTGCCGGGTCGCGAATAAGGGCGGGAGTGGCAGGCATGTCGCTCACGCCGCTGGGAACATGCCCCATTGCGGGTGGTTGACAGGCCGGTTTCATCCGGCCAGAGGAGCGTGACATGTTGAAGCGTGCAATGGTGATGGGGGCCGCAGGGATCTTGCTTGGTGCCTGCAGCTCGGTTCCGAAAGAGCTGGCCTATGAGCCCGCCAACCAGCTGGTGGCCTACCAGCCGGCCCTTGCCGGCCTGGAGGGCAAACCGGCCCGCTGGAGCGGGGTCATCTCGGCGGTACACAACAAGGCGGATCAGAGCGTCATCGAGGTGGTCTATCTGCCGCTCAAGTCCAACGGGGTGCCGGAGCAGACCGAGCAAAGCCCCGGTCGTTTTCTGGCCATCATGCAGGGCTTTGTCGACCCGACCCTCTATGCCAAGGGACGCAGCCTGACGGTGCTCGGCACCATCGACAAGCCGCTCGACAGCCAGATAGGCGAGCACAAATACCGCTTCTCGGTGCTCAAGGTGACGGGCAGCAAGCTGTGGCCGCCGGTCAAGGAGGTGGAGGTTCGCTATGTGGATCCCTACTTCTACGACCCCTTCTATGATCCCTACTGGCCGAGACGGCCGCTGCGCCGCTAGGACCGGGAGTGAAGACCATGCTGCAGGAGCGCTTCCTGACCCTGGCCGATGGCCGCCGGGTGGCCTTGCTTGAGAGTGAGCCGGTGCCGGGTGAGCAAACGAGCAAACCCTTGCTGGTTGCGCTGCATGGCTGGCTCGACAACAGTGCGAGCTTTGTGCCCCTTGCCCCCTATCTGACCCACTTTCAGCTGGTCTGCATCGATCTGCCGGGGCACGGTCACTCGGATCACAAGAGCACGCCCTATGTGTTCGTCGACTGGCTGGACGATCTCTACCAGATCGCCCAGGCGGCAGGCTGGACGACATTCACGCTGCTTGGTCACTCCCTCGGGGCCTTGATCGCCTCCGCCTATGCCGGGGTCTTCCCCGGGCAGGTGGAGCGACTCATCCTGCTGGAGGGGCTTGGGCCTCTGAGCCAACCTGACGAGGCGGTGCCGGAGCAGCTGCGCCGCGCCATCCTGAATCGCAGTCGCACCCGTGAGCGAGCCTCTCAGGGTTTTGCGTCCATCGATGAAGCGGTGGCGGCGCGCTGCAAGGTGGCCGACATTGGCCCGGATTCGGCACGCCTCATCTGCGAGCGGCAGCTGGCAGCACGGGCAGGGCGCTGGCATTGGCGCAGTGATCCTCGTTTGCGGGATCTCTCCCCCATGCGCATGAGCGAAGGGCAGGCCCAGGCGCTGATCCGGGCCATTGCCTGTCCTGTGCTGTTTATCGCCGGTGCAGAGGGTTTTGCCAGCCTGCAGGCACAGTGGCAACAGCGTCATGCCGCGTTTGCCCAGATAGAGCGGGTCGTTTTGGCAGGAAACCACCATTTTCATATGGAAAATTCGGCAGAGACCGCGGTTTATATCGAAAAATTTTGTCAAATTCGGTAGAATCGACGGCTTTCAATAATTCCAGGTTTGTCTTCTCCCTCACATTTTTCCGTTGTTAATTTGCTGTTAATTGATGTTGCCCTATGTAAATATGGGCGGCATTAGAGTATGAGCTTAAAACAACTGCTTGAAATGGATGTGAACAGGGACGGAGGCAACACAGTGAGCGCACAGGTGCTAGTTATGCAGGAGAAGTTCGTGGAAAAAGTCTGGCTGAAGCGTTATCCAGAAGGGGTGCCCGCCGAGATCAATCCAGACCAATACAGCTCCCTGGTCGAAATGTTTGAAGAGTCGGTGACCGAATTCGCCGACCAGCCTGCCTTCGTCAACATGGGGCAGACCATTACCTACCGTCGCCTCGAAGAGCAGTCCCGCGCCTTTGCCGCCTACCTGCAAAACGAGCTCAAGCTCAGTCAGGGTGACAGGGTCGCCGTGATGATGCCCAACCTGCTGCAGTACCCTATCGCGGTGTTCGGCATCCTGCGTGCCGGCATGATAGTGGTCAACGTCAACCCGCTCTACACCCCGCGCGAGCTGGAACATCAGCTCAAGGACTCCGGCGCCAAGGCCATCGTCATCGTCTCCAACTTTGCCCATACCCTGGAAAAAGTGGTCTACGACACCCCGGTCAAGCACGTGATCCTGACCCGCATGGGCGACAACCTGGGCCTGGCCAAGGGCACCCTGGTCAACTTTGTGGTGAAATACGTCAAGAAGCTGGTGCCCAAATACAATCTGCCCCACGCCAGCACCATGCGCCAAGCGCTGGCCAAGGGGCGTTATCTGCAGTACATCAAGCCCGAGATCAACAACGACGATCTGGCCTTCCTGCAGTACACCGGCGGTACCACCGGCCTCTCCAAGGGGGCCATGCTGACTCACCGCAATCTCATCGCCAACGTCGAGCAGTGCCTCGGGGTATACGGCCCCATGCTGGAACGGGGCAAGGAGTTCGTGGTCACCGCGCTGCCGCTCTATCACGTGTTTGCATTGACCGTAAACTGCCTGCTGTTCATGCGCATCGGCGGTTACAACCTGCTCATCAGCAACCCGCGCGACATCCCGGGCTTTGTCAAAGAGATCAGAAAGTACCCCTTTACCTGCATCACCGGGGTCAACACTCTGTTCAATGCGCTGGTCAACAACGGCGAGTTCCAGTCGATGGACTTCTCCCGCTTGAAGCTGACCATAGGTGGTGGCATGGCTGTGCAGCGGGCGGTAGCCGAACAGTGGAAAGGGCTGACCGATACGCCGCTGCTGGAAGGCTACGGCTTGACCGAATGTTCACCGCTGGTGAGCGTCTGCCCCTATGATCTGCTCGACTACAACGGCTCCATCGGCCTGCCGGTCTGCTCCACCGATATTCGGCTGGTGGATGATGCAGGTCAGGTGATCCACGAGCTTGGCAAACCCGGCGAGATGCAGGTGCGCGGCCCGCAGGTGATGAGCGGTTACTGGCAGCGGCCGGAAGCCACCGCCGAGGTGATGCAGGATGGCTGGCTCTGTACCGGCGACATCGCGGTGTGCGATGAGCAGGGCTTCTTCAAGATCGTCGATCGCAAGAAGGACATGATCCTGGTCTCCGGCTTCAACGTCTATCCGAACGAAATTGAAGACGTGGTGGCGCTGCACCCGAAAGTGCTGGAAGTGGCCGCCGTCGGCGTGCCGCACAAGATCTCCGGCGAGCTGGTGAAGATCTTCGTGGTCAAGAAAGATGCAAAGCTGCAGGAAGACGAGATTATTGCTCACTGCCGCAAACATCTGACTGCCTATAAGGTACCGAAACTGGTAGAATTTCGTGACGAACTTCCCAAGACCAATGTGGGCAAGATCCTGCGCCGCGTGCTGCGCGACGAGGAGATTGCCAAGCAGTAACCGGCGTGGCGCTGCCAAGCAGCATGCCGTCGTTATGCAAAACCGTGGGTCAGCCCACGGTTTTTTCTTTTGGCCCTGATCAACGCGCAGGCACAGATGCACTATCAACTCATTTCACAGCAAGCCGAACTGGATCAGTATCTCGCCTCCCTGGCCGACGTTCCCCTGGCCATCGATACTGAATTCGTTCGCACCCGCACCTACTATCCCCAGTTGGGCCTGTTCCAGATCTATGACGGTGAGCATCTGGCACTGCTGGATCCGCTGGCGCTGGATCTTTCCTCCCTCTGGCAACGGCTCGGCCGGGCAGGGCAGATCGCCATCTTGCACGCCTCCGGTGAAGATCTGGAGCTTATTCAGCATCAGGCGGGCCATCTGCCCAACCAGATGCACGACACCCAGCTGGCTGCCGCCTTCCTGGGTTACGGGGTATCGGTCGGTTTTGGTGCCCTGGTCAACGAGTTTCTCGCGGTGGAGCTGGAAAAGGATCAGGCCCGCACCGACTGGCTGGCGCGCCCGCTGACTCCCCGTCAGCTCGAGTACGCGGCGGCCGACGTGTTTTATCTGCTGCCACTCTACGAGAAGGTGATGGCCAAGCTGCATGAGAGCGGCAAGTTCGCCTGGTTCGAGCAGGAGTGCCAGAACCACTCCGCCCGCAAGACCCAGACCAGCGATCCCCGCCAGGCCTATCTCGACATCGTCAATGCCTGGCAACTGGGGCGCCGCGAGCTGGCTATCCTGCGTGAGCTGGCCGCCTGGCGTCAGCGGGAGGCGGTGCGCCGTGATCTGGCCCTCAACTTCGTGGTCAAAGAGCTGCATCTGTTCAAGGTAGCGGAGCGCAGACCCACCTCGCTGCGCGATCTGAACGAGCTGGGGCTGGCCCCCATCGAGATCAAGATCCACGGCAAACGGATGCTGGATATCGTGGCCGCAGCTCAGCAGAGCGATCCCGACAGCTGGCCCGAGCCCATTCGCCGGCTGGTGGACTACCCCCAGTACAAGGCTGAACTCAAGCGGATCAAGGGGATGGTGGAAGAGAAGGCCAAGGCCAGCAACATTCCGCCCGAGCTGGTTGCCAGCAAGAAGATCATTCACCAGTACTTTACCTGGAGCTGGCGCATGAGCGACGAAGAGCGCGCCCGGGCCGACAAGCCGATGCTGCTGCAGGGCTGGCGCCATGAGCTGGTTGGCCACTTGCTGGCACAGTGATCACAAGATAAAAAAAGGGGCCCTCGGGGCCCTTTTTTTGCCGGTGTTACTGCAGCGGATAGCGGTAGCGAGCCAGGATCTGCCCGTACTCCGGGCTCTGCAGCAGGGCCCGGATCGCCTCATCAAGCCGTTGCAGCTGTTGTGGCGTGGTGGTGCGGCGACTCAACATCAGGTGGACAGGGGTCTGCTGGATGTCGAGCAGGGGGGTCAGTTGATCGAGGGGGAGCCCGGCCAGATTGAGCTGCTGCAACCCCATGGGGTCCATGACAACCCCCTGGATCCGGCCGGCCAGCAGCAGTTTGATCAGCGGTTCCATTTTCAGCCTGACCAGCAGTCGCTGCTGCATCTGGGGTGACTGCATGAAGGTGCGAAAATCGGTGCCGTAATCAAAATCACGCAGCAGGCCGATGGTGAAGTCCGGCCGGGAGAGCAAGTCGGAGAGCCGGGTTATCTCCTGCCAGCGCCCCTTGTCCTGACGGCGGATGAGCAGCACGGTCTCTTCATTGCGATAAGGCAGGGTAAAGCGGGCATACAGGTCGCGCTCGGCGGTCTGGTTGGCGGACATGGTCAGTTGAATGGTGCCGAACTCCAGCTCGCGCAGCACGCGGGCCCAGGGCATCTCGCTGTAGTTGGCGTGAAACCCAGCCCGGTTGAAGATGGCTTCCAGCAGGTCGATATCCAGCCCCTGCAGTTGCTGCCGTTCGTCGCGAAAGCTGAACGGGTGCCAGCTTGACCAGCCTACCAGCAGCGACTCCTGCGCCCAGGCGGAGCAGCACAAACACCATAACAACAAGACTCTGTACACGGAGATGTCCCTGTTCAGCGTGGTTGTTGTTGATTATTGAATAGAAATGTCGGGCTGACCAGCCCGCAGAAGAGGATGCACGGACGTGCATCCCTCAGAGTTCGTGGGCGTGGAATCCCTTGCGATAGCGGGCTTCGCAGCGCGGGCAGCGTTGCAGGGTCGGGTCCTGTTCCAGCTGTTCGATGGCCAGCGGCTCCTCGCAGTCGGAACAGAGGCCATAGAGGCCCAGATCCATCTGACAGAGGGCGGCATCGATACGCTTGAGGCGAGCCACGCTCTGCTCCACCCTGGGCAAGTCGAGGCGGCTGGTCAGATCAACCAGTTGATCCCGCTCGCAGTGATCCACCTTCTCTGCCCACTCGTCACGCCGACAGGCTTTGAGCTGACCGATCAGCTCTTCTCTTACTTGCGCCCAGTCAGTCAGCAGGCGATCACGCCACACGGCCAACTGAGCTTGCGTCATTTCACACACACTAGCCCCCAACAGACGAATTACGAATCTGGGGCAGTATAGGGAAGCGACAGGATTATCAAGATGATATGCGTCAAGTAAAGGACGGTTAGATCACAGTTTTCGACGCCTGCAGCAAGGCATCCCGGATGGGATGGGTCTCCTTGAGTACCCGGATTTCCCCAAACAGCCGATCCGCCTCGGGATACTCCCGTTTGAGATAGCTGAACCACTGCTTGATCCGGCTCGGGTAGTAGTCCGCCTTCTCGCTCGCCAAGTCCTGCTCGGTGTAGCTCACCATCAGCTGCAGCACCTCGGCCCAGCTCATGTGGGCACAGCCGGTCTTCATCACGTTGGCCAGATTGGGCAGGGAGATGGCGCCGCGGCCCACCATCAGGGTATCGCAGCCGGAGACTTGGGCGCAGGCGAGGGCATCCGCATGATCCCAGATCTCGCCGTTGGCGGTGACGGGGATGGGCAGGGCTCGGCGAATGGCGTCCACATACTCCCAGTGGGCCGGCGCCTTGTAGCCTTCGCGCTTGGTGCGGGCGTGCACGGCCAGCTCGTTGGCGCCGCCTTGATGAACGGCCTGGGCGTTCTCCAGATAGAGCTCCTTGTCATCGTAGCCGAGGCGGATCTTGGCGCTCACCGGCAGGTGGGCTGGCACCGCCTCGCGCACCGCCTTGACGATGCGATAGATTGTCTCGGGCTCTTTGAGCAGCACGGCGCCCCCCTTGCTCTTGTTGACCGTGGGGGCAGGGCAGCCGAAGTTGAGATCGACGCCAGGGGAGCCGAGTTCGATGGCCCGCAGCGCGTTTTCGGCCAGCCATTCTGGGTGCTGGCCCAGCAGTTGTACCCGCACCGGGGTGCCGGCTTGAGTCTTGCCGTCCTGTTTGAGCTCGGGGCAGAGGCGATGGAACACCTTGGCCGGCAGCAGCTGATCGACCACCCGGATGAATTCGCTGACGCAGAGGTCGTAATCGTTGACGGAGGTGAGCACCTCCCGCATCAAGTGATCCAGCACCCCCTGCATGGGGGCCAAAATAACGCGCATAACCGGTTCCGAAGGGCAAACAGAGAAAAAAGAGCGCAGATTGTAGTGGTAACGGGACAGGTTGTCAGCCGTCACACCATGGGAATGGGCCATTATTGGCGCGTAAGCCCCGTGATCCGGGGCATCAGTTGCCGTGATAATGGGAATCGTTGTCAACATGGGGGCGGATCCTGTTAGGATGACGCAAGGGCATGGTAAGAGGGGTTGTGATGAAACGTTGGTGTTTGATGGGGTTGGGCTGGCTGGCATTCGTGACCGGCATCATCGGCATCGTGCTGCCCCTGCTGCCGACCACCCCCTTCATGCTGCTGGCGGCGGCCCTGTTTGCCCGCTCGTCCCCTCGTTTCCACCGCTGGCTGCTGGCCCACCCCTGGTTCGGGCCGCCCATTGCCGACTGGCAGCAGTATCGCGGCATTCGCCGCCATGCGCGGCGGCGCGCCATCCTCTTCATTCTGCTCTCCTTCTCGGTGTCGCTGGCGGTAGTCCCCCTGCTGTGGGTCAGGCTGCTGCTCATTGCCATAATGGTGATCCTGCTCACCTGGTTAATGCGTCTGCCAGTGCTGGAGCCAGTTGCAATGGAGAAGTGAAGTCCCTAAGCTATTGCGGCAATAATGCTATGGAGTCGGCCTGTCATTTTTGCGTGACGGGCCTTTTTATTTCCCGCTGGCGGGAAGCTGAGAGAAACGACCATCTGCGTCGAAAAACAAACGGTCAAACCATGAATCCGGAAACCCTGAAATTTATCGAAGCGAGCATCAAGACCATTCCCGACTATCCGAAGCCGGGCATCCTGTTTCGCGACATCACCAGCCTGATCGAGAATGCCGATGCCTTCAAGGCCACCATCGATCTGCTGGCCAATCACTATCGTGATCAAGGGATCACCAAGATTGTCGGTACCGAAGCACGCGGCTTCATCTTCGGCGCGCCGGTTGCCTACGCCATGGGTCTGGGCTTCGTGCCGGTTCGCAAGCCGGGCAAGCTGCCCCGCGCCGTCATCGAAGAGTCCTATGCCCTCGAATACGGCACCGACACCCTGCAACTGCACACCGACGCCATCGTGCCCGGTGACAAGGTGCTGGTCGTGGACGATCTGCTGGCCACTGGCGGCACCGTCGATGCCACCGTCAAGCTCATTCGCCGCGCTGGCGGTGAAGTGGTGGATGCCGCCTTCATCATCTCCCTGCCGTCCCTCGGTGGTGACGCCCGCCTGACTGCCGCCGGCGTCAAGGTAGTTTCTCTGGTCGAGCTGCCGGGCGAATAAGCCCTCAGTCTGACCAAGCAGGCAGGTCTCGTCAGCCTTGCCTGCGTCCAGACCGGTGCCCGTACGGGCATCGGTTTGAAATTCAAGCGATCCCTCCCGCCCTGTCCGATAGCCGATACAGCCCGCCCCGCATTTGTGTTAGCATCCAGCCTCAATGCCTTGTCATCCCTGCATCGAGATCTATGAGCTATCAGGTTCTGGCGCGTAAATGGCGCCCCCATACGTTTGAACAAGTGGTAGGCCAGCATCATGTGCTGACCGCCTTGACCAACGCCCTGGATCAGGGACGGCTGCATCACGCCTATCTGCTGAGCGGCACCCGCGGGGTCGGCAAGACCACCATCGCCCGCATCCTGGCCAAGAGCCTCAACTGCGAGCAGGGGATCAGCAGCCACCCGTGCGGGGTGTGCGACACCTGCCGCGAGATCGATCAGGGCAACTTCGTCGATCTGCTGGAGATCGATGCGGCGTCCCGCACCAAGGTGGAAGATACCCGCGAACTGCTCGACAACGTGCAGTACCGGCCGGCCCGTGGCCGCTTCAAGGTCTACCTCATCGATGAAGTGCACATGTTGTCGCGCCACAGCTTCAACGCGCTGCTGAAAACCCTGGAAGAGCCGCCCCCCTATGTGAAGTTCCTGCTGGCCACCACGGATCCGCAGAAGCTGCCGATCACCATCCTCTCGCGCTGCCTGCAGTTTCATCTGAAGAGTCTGGATCAGACCCAGATCGCCAAGCAGCTCGAATGGGTGCTGGATCAGGAGGGACAACCCTTTGAACCGCGCGCCCTGCTGGCGCTGGCCAAGGCGGCCGACGGCAGCATGCGCGACGCCCTGAGCCTGACCGATCAGGCGCTGGCCCACGGCAATGGCAGCGTGCGCCTCGACAGCGTACTGGCCATGCTGGGCACGCTCGATCATCGCCATCTGCACCAGCTGCTGGAGGCGGTGTTGCGCCAGGATGCGCCGGCCACCATGGCCAAGATCACCGAAATTGCCACCCTGGGTCCCGATTTTGATCAGCTGCACGCCGAGCTGGAAGGCTTGCTCCATCGCATCGCCATGGCGCAGCTGCTGCCGGCCACCGTGCAGGAGCAGGGGGCAGATGCCGATGCCCTGCTGCAGCTGGCCCAGGCCATGAGCCCGGAAGAGGTGCAGCTCTGCTATCAAATCGTGCTGGGCGGCCGTAAAGACTTGCCCTGGGCGCCCGATGGCCGTACTGCGCTGGAGATGACCTGCCTGCGGATGCTGGCCTTCTCGCCCCGGCGTGAAGTACTGCACCCCGCCAGCCTGACGGCGCAACCCCCCGCCATGGGAGGGTTGGCGACAGAGGCGAGAAGTGGCGCAGCGGCGCCGGGAAAGCCCCAGGGGGCTGAGCCGGCCCCGGCTGCCAGTGCAGCGCCACAGGCTTCGTCTGCGGTTGCAGCCGCCGCGCCTGCAGCGACTATTACCCCTGCAGTCATGGCCGAGCCAGCAACTGTCGAGCCAGCTTTGGAGAGACAGGATAACGGCGCCGAGCTGCTGTTTGCCGAGCAGGATGAGTTGCTGCGCGAGGCCGAGCAGATGGGCTACGAGGCGGCGACGTTGCCGGCCGCGTCCGGCGAAATGCCGGCAGAGCCGTCTGTGGTTCCTCCCTCAGTGCCTGTCATGGCCGAGCCCGAATCAATCCCGCAGGCCGAGGTGGTGGCCGACGCAGACACCGTCCCCTCGACGGTCTCCAGCATGCAAAGCCTGCTTGGCAAGCGCAATCTGTTGCGCAGCCGTCTGCGCAGCGAACCGTCTGTGACGACCACCTCTGTGCGCACAGCGCCCGCCAAACCGGTGGCTGCTGCCAGACCGGCAACTGCGATACAGCCAGCCGCCGCCACGCCAGCCCCGGCTTTCGAGCCGCAACCGGCGCGGGTTGATGGGCAAGGGCAGGCGTCTGCCCGGCCAGCTCCGCAGACGGGGTATGACGACTTGCCGCCGCTCGATGCCTATGAAGAGAGCGGCAGCGACTACGAAGAGTATTTGAGCCAAGGTTTCAGCGATGCGTTTGCCAGCGCCCCTCTGCCGGAGCGGACTGCCCAGGTGGCGCCACCGGCGCCTGTCCCCGCGGCCGTGGCACGTCCTCAGTCAGACGATCTACCGCCCTGGGATCTGGAGGGTAGTGCACCTCGGCAGGTTAGCGCTGCGCCTGTTGCAGCCCCCGTGACGGCCCCTCGCGAGGTCGTTGCCAGCGAGCCGGTGCCTGCGGCCTCGGTGATGGAGACCATCGACTGGGACGAGCTGGAGGGGGACAGCCAGCCGCAAGCGGGAGAAGTGGCGGCCAGATTGATCCCGTCCTCTCTGCTGAACAGCTGTGGCGATCCCTGGGCCGAGCTGATTGCCCGCACCGGTGTCGGTGGTCGGCTGCGTCAGCTGGCCATCAACTCGGTCATGAGCCTGCAGGGGGACAAGGTATTGTTGACCCTCAAACCGGAGCAGCGCCATCTGATCAGCGACAGGGCGCGCGCCGATCTGGCCGAGATCATCGGCCCCGAGCTGGGGCAACCGGTGCAGGTGGAGGTCACGCTGGGCAGTGTGCCCGAGCAGGAGACGCCGCTGGAGATAGAACATCGCCTCTATCTCGGGGTGCGTGAGCAGGTTACCCGGGATCTGGAGCAGGATCCCAACGTGCAATTTTTGCAGCAGCGATTTGGCGCCGTGCTTCACCACGACAGCATAGAGCCGCTGAGTCGCTGACAAACACCATGCCGGGCTTGGTGCCCGGTTGAAAAATGGTTTGGCTGTCCCCACTTAGGACGGGTAAACCCACGGCCCGGCGCTGGATGCCGGATTTCAAGACGAGAGACGACATATGTTTGGTAAAGGTGGAATGGGGAACCTGATGAAACAGGCCCAACAGATGCAAGAGCGCATGCAGAAGATGCAAGAGCAGCTTGCCCAGATGGAAGTGGTCGGTGAAGCCGGCGCTGGCATGGTCAAGGTCACCATGGCCGGCAGCCACAGCGTGCGCCGCATCGAGATCGACCCGAGCCTGATGGAAGATGACAAAGAGATGCTGGAAGATCTGGTGGCCGCAGCCGTCAACGATGCCGTGCGTCGCGTGGAAGAGCAGAACAAGAGCAAGATGGGCGAACTGACCGGCGGCATGCAACTGCCCCCCGGTTTCAAGATGCCGTTCTAAGCTCGGCTTGGTAAGTGCGCCGTACCGCGTTTCTTGCGCACTATGGCGTGACCAGACAACACAGCGGATACAGAAATGTATCCGCTGTGTTTTTTTATCCGGTTTGCAAGGCGATAGCCGGTCTTGTTTGTTCGCCTGCTGGCGCGCAACTGCGAAGTGCTACCCAGCTATGCAGGAGGGTACTCTCAAGGAAGGCAGCGTCCCTTCACCCAATAGATGGCTCGGACATCCTTGTCCACCCTGGGGTGGCCTGTCGCCAGCAGCCGGTAAGGCTGCTCTGCCAGCAGTTGGGCCAGCTGGAAATGCGGGTCATCCTGGTTGATGAGCAGGCTGGTATAGACGGGGTCCTTGCAGGTCAAAATAGCATTGAGGCGGGCCTTGTCGACATTGGTTATTTGCCAGTTGCCATATACCGAAAATAATCCGCGCTCGGTTTCACCAAATTGCCAGCCGGCAATATTGGCCCGTTGTTCTAGCGGTATTTTAAACAAGAAGTGTTGGGTGTCATCTTTCATATTCTTGGCAGCATCAATGGCAGGGTAGGCCAGAATAAATGTCAGCATAAACATAATACCGGCTGCGCTGGCCAGCAAGGTTGCGCCGTGTATTTCACGCCAGCGCCACAACTGTTCTACCGCAAAGATAAGCAATATGGCCGCAAATACATGTCGCCAACCCAGCGTACTGATGACCCTGAGCACATTATCGGGTATTTCCAGCGGCAACAGCGGCAGATAAAAGGGGGCCATCAGCAACGCCAGTGCAAACAGGAACATGAACAAGGTCCAGCCACGGCCATAACCATTGAGCCAGCGAGGCCAGCAGACGCTCAGTTGGCCGATCATCAGGGCAAAGACCGGCATCAATGGAAAGAGGTAGAGAGTCCGCTTGGTGGAGGCGATGCTGAGCAGCAGCAGGGTGCCCAGCGCCCAGCTCAGCAGAAACAGGCGGGAGGCGCTCCACTGCTTCTGCCTCAGGGTCTGCCAGCACCAGAGCAGTACCAGGGGCAGCCAGGGCAGGGTGTATTCGGCCAGCCCGCCAAGGTAAAAGAGGTATTCACCGGGCTTGATGTGACCGAGTTCGGCCGAGCTGCCCGTCAACCTGCCCACCTGATTTTGCCAGAACCACTGCTGCCAGAGCGACTCCCCCTCAGGATGCTGCCACAGGGCCAGCAGCCAGCCGGCGATGGGGGCGACAAACAGGAGGGTCATGCCGAGATGCTGTATCACGAAGCGGCCTCCCTCCTGGTGTGCAAGATGGCGTTTGAGTGCCGGCAGAAACAGCGCCAGCCAGCCGAAGAAGAGGGTGATGGGACCGATGGGGCCCTTGACCAGAAAGCAGAGGGAGAGCCCAAGTCCCGCACACCAGAGCATGTGCTGGCGTTCCGCCAGATACCATTCGGCAAATGCCCACATGGTGAAGGCGACGAAAAAGGCGAGGCTGGTATCGACCCGGATCCAGTGGCTGTTCATGATGAAGCCCTCCATGGTACCCAGGGCGATCACCGACCAGAGGGCGGCAGTGCTGGAGCCAAGTACCCGTCTGGCCAGCAGGCCGGTGAACAGCAGGGTTGCCATGGCCCACAGAGCTCCCACCAGACGCAGCGCCACTGTGACGCCGAGGCTGTCGTGCAGCAGGGCAAGAAAGGGAATGGTGAGGATGTAATAGAGGGGCGGTTTTTCGATGAAGCTGCTGCCGCCCAGCGTCGGGATGGCCAGTTCACGGCTGGTGAACATCTCCCAGGCGATGGCCGCCTCGCGAGGCTCGTCGGGCGTCCACAACTGGTGCCCAAACTGACCCATCAGGGTGATGGCCAGCACCATCAGCAATAATCCGTGCAGATGCGTATTCGGGGCTGTGCTAGTGGGCTGCATGAGGGCCTCTCGGCAGGCAAGGCTGTGCTTTGATAACGTACAGACTAACATCCGTGGTCTGAGAATGGGTCATGGTAATATCCATATAGATGAAGGCTCACCACAATAAAATATCGATAGTCAATCTAGTATCATATATTATGACGGATGCTAATGAACAAGTTGTTACCAAATATTACTTAAGAGGTTCACCTTTATTGTGGTGAGACATTTTGTCTTGCTTTGCCACTTGCAACATAAATGCATTGATTGCTTCACTTATTCTTTTTCTCTGTAGTCGTCAATGTGCTTGACGAGCCATGGATAAACATACCGGCCATATTTGATACCGCTGACCGCTTCTATGTTTTTATTTTTCATATCGGTTTTCTGGAGCTCGATATGCGCGACTCCTGATGGAAGGTGCACCAGGTATCGAGGCAATCTCGAAGGTAGGCAGAGCAGATGCATTGCGTTGGGATCTTCGCTTGACTGGAGACGTCAACAGCAAGTGAGGTGATAGCGTCTTTTGGGTGTGCTCATTCTGCAGCCAGATCACCACCAGCTGATCCATGTTGACCAAGACGTTGAGGAGAATGCCGGCGACGAAGGTTGAGATGAAGATCTTCGAGTTGCCGAGAGTACCTTGGTAGTTGCCCGCAGATCTTTGGACAAGTTGCAGCTGATGCGTGCGAATCGTGGAGTGTGTAGTGCCAGCGGCAGACCCAGAATAACTGGGGCAACGGCCCGGCTGGCGGGATGATTTTGTCGCTGCAGTGCAACTTGTCGCAACAAATGGTGCAAGAGGAGTGCTTTTGCGCGCAATCGACCGTGGTACTGGCCTGTTGCCTTGTTGCAGACAAACCCAACATCAACGACAAAAATCATATAAAACATTAACTTGGATTTAAGATTTTCGCTTTCGAAGACGCTTATGTCGTTTCATCATTACTATTTATGGATCAGTTATAAAACCTTTGTTCATTTGACTACTTTTCGCGTTTCTCATTGCAGAGTAAGATGCCACTTCAATAAAAATAAGAATTAGGAGTTCGGGTGTGAAGGCATTAGTAAAAGAAAGGGTATCGCCCTATATAAGCCAGTTATATGAGTGCGGTATTAATGATTCTGACATTAAGTTGGTAGTGGATCAGTTCCGCTCCGACGTGTCGGGCAGCTCGTCGCTGTTCCTGTTGCGCGATGATGACAAGAGCGACGGCATCAAGCTCTTCGCGAGCGGCTTGACCGAGGCCCAGCAGCAGTTCTACGTCCAGCACCATCGCCAGGATGTGTGGTTCAATCACTATCTGGACAAGGGCTGCCAGGGGATCGTCAGCGCCAACACGCTGTCCAACTCGGCGGGTCTGCTGGCCAGCTTCGGCGCCCAGTTCGCGGCCGGTGGTGTCTGCCGGGTGAAGGGGCGGGGGCTTAGCAGCCTGTGTACCTATCGGGCGGCCACCCAGGATGATTTCAGTGCCCAGGAAATTTCTTCCCTTGGCGAAGTTTATTCTGGCCTCGCGGCCTGGAGCCAACATTATTGGAACCTGCTAGCCCTGGAAACCCAGAACTATCAGCTGCAACAGCTGGTAAAAAACCACAATAAACCCAGCGCCATAGTGGATGACAAAGGGCATATTCATTATTCCAACGTGGCCTTCAATCGTATTGCCGACGAGAACGTGGAGTTGCGGGCAGGCAATGGTATTTTCTCGCTGCAAAATAAGGAGCAGCAACGCCAGTTCAAAGAGATATTGAATGGCTTTGCCTATCTGCTGCCCGGTGCCAGCGCTTATATGTCCATTCCCCGTCAGCCCAATCTGCGGCCGTTGCTGATCCAGTGCACCCTGATGAGCGGTCTCAACCGCTTCGAGCGGTATGTGGAAGTGGTGCTGCGGGATCCCGAACACTCCTTCAACCCGGACATCGAAGCGCTGGCCAGTCTCTATCCGCTCACCATCGGCGAGAAAGAGTTGCTGGTGCTGATGAGCAAGGGCTACAGCAGCAACGACATCGCCGAGCTGCGCGGCGTCAAGGTGGAAACCGTGCGCTCGACCTTGAAGGGGGTCTTCAAGAAGACCGATTGCCACAGCCAGAACGAGCTCTTGCTGTTGCTGCAATCCATCTCCTGATCCATGCAAGCTATGCTTGGAGTGAGCCGGACATAGTGCCCGGCTCGCGCCTCCCGGCCGGGAGGCCGGTTGGGGGAATGCACGATGGAATCACTCAAGGCAAAGGATTACATGCAGACTCGGCCCATCACCTTCAGCGCGGAGATGATGGTGCAGGCGGCGGTGGAAAAATTTCTCAACAGCCGCCAGCTTGGCGGTCCCGTGGTGGATGGGCGGGGTCATCTGATTGGCTGGGTCTCCGAGCAGGACTGCATCGCCGTCATGTTGAAAGAGGCCTACCACTGCGAACAAGTGGCCCAGGTACGGGACGTGATGCGCAAGGAGGTGCTGGCCGTCGGCCCCGATACCAGCATTCTGGAGCTGGCCGAGATGATGATGGGGCAAAAACCCAAGATCTACCCGGTGGTGGAAGAGGGGCATCTGCTGGGGGTCATCAGCCGCCACGACGTGATGCAGGCCATCCACGCCCAGCTGGGAGCCTGCTTCGTGCGCAAGGCGCGGGCCTGAGCCCGATTGATGGAGGCACTGTTGTCATCCAAAGAGCAGGCATCTGGCCTGCTCTTTCTTATGGTGATGGTGAATGCCGACATGAAGAACTGGCTACCCGGATAACACCTCTTTCATCGCCTTTGCGGCTGCTTTAAGGCTTGCACCCTCCTGCCTCGCTCTTTAGGATCTCTCCCAGCTATCGATATGGCCCTATTGCCGGGCACTCTTTTAAGGAATTCGTACCTTGTCTCTCTCTATCGAGGCGCTGCGCCGCCGTCTCCCTGCCTGCATGAATCTCGACGCCCGCCGTCTCTCCAGCCGTTTGCACGGAGCCAAGAAGCTGCCCGAGGGCAAACAGGCTGTGGTACTCGAGACCATCGCCGCCGATCTGGATGCGGCACAGGCGCGTTATCAGTCCCGTCTGGCGGGCGTGCCCAAGGTCACCTATCCGGACAACCTGCCGGTCAGCCAAAAGCAGGCGGAGATCGCCAAAGCCATTGAAGAGCACCAAGTAGTGATCATCGCCGGCGAAACCGGCTCGGGCAAAACCACCCAGATCCCCAAGATCTGTCTGGCGCTCGGGCGCGGGGTGAAGGGCTTCATCGGCCACACCCAACCGCGTCGTCTGGCGGCCCGCACCGTGGCGGCCCGTATTGCCGAAGAGATGGAGTCCGAACTCGGCCACTACGTGGGCTACAAGGTGCGCTTTACCGATCAGGTTAGCGAGCAGACTCACATCAAGCTGATGACCGACGGTATCCTGCTGGCGGAGATCCAGAACGACCGAATGCTCACCCAGTACGACACCATCATTATCGATGAGGCCCACGAGCGCAGCCTCAACATCGACTTCATTCTGGGCTATCTCAAGCAGCTGTTGCCAAGGCGCCCCGATCTCAAGGTGATCATCACCTCCGCCACCATTGACCCGCAGCGCTTCTCCCGCCATTTCAACAAGGCGCCGGTGATCGAAGTATCAGGTCGCACCTACCCGGTGGAGGTCCGTTATCGCCCGCTCACCAGTGACAAGAGCGAGGGGCTGGAGGAGCGCGATGAACTGCAGGGGATCTTCGATGCGGTGGAAGAGCTGGCCCGCGAAGGGCTGGGGGACATCCTCATCTTCATGAATGGCGAGCGGGAGATCCGCGATACTGCCGATGCCCTGCGCAAGCTCAATCTGCGCGACACCGAGGTGCTGCCGCTCTACGCCCGCCTCTCCAACACCGAGCAGAACAAGGTGTTCCAGCAACATGCCGGACGGCGCATCGTGCTGGCCACCAACGTGGCGGAGACCTCGCTGACGGTGCCGGGCATTCGTTACGTCATCGATCCGGGCACCGCCCGCATCAGCCGCTACTCCTGGCGCACCAAGGTGCAGCGCCTGCCCATCGAGCCGGTTTCCCAGGCCAGCGCTAACCAGCGTAAAGGTCGCTGCGGTCGGGTGGCGGATGGTATCTGCATCCGCCTCTACTCCGAGGAGGATTTCAACGGTCGTCCGGCCTTTACCGACCCCGAGATCCTGCGCACCAACCTGGCATCCGTCATCCTGCAGATGCTGGCGCTCGGCCTTGGCAACATGGAGGCGTTCCCGTTCGTCGAGCCGCCTGAGTCGCGCCATATCAAGGATGGCCTGACCCTGCTCAAAGAGCTGGAGGCGGTGCGCGAGCTGCCCGCCACCGGCGATCGCGAAGCGAAACTGCAGCTGACCGAGACCGGTCGCCAGCTCTCGCGCATCCCCCTTGATCCGCGTCTGGCGAAGATGGTGATCAGCGCGGCGCAGACCGGCTGTCTGAGCGAGGTGATGGTGATCACCGCTGCCCTCAGCATTCAGGATCCCCGCGAACGGCCCATGGAGAAGAAGCAGGCCGCCGACGAGCAGCACCGACGCTTTGAGGACAAGGATTCCGACTTCCTCGCCTTCGTCAATCTGTGGAATTACCTGAAAGAACAGCAGGATGCCCTTGGCAGCAACCCGTTCCGCCGCATGTGCCAGAAGGAGTTTCTCTCCTACCTGCGGGTGCGCGAGTGGCAGGACATTCACTTCCAGCTGCGCCAGACGGTGAAAGAGCTTGGTTTTAAAGCCAACCATGAACCGGCGGATTTCAAGACGGTGCACTGCGCCCTGCTGACCGGCCTCTTGAGCCACATCGGCAACAAGGATCTGGAAAAGCCCGAATTCCTTGGCGCCCGCAATGGCCGCTTCCACCTGTTCCCGGCCTCGGGTCTGTTCAAGAAGCCGCCCAAGTGGGTGATGGCCGCAGAATTGGTGGAGACCTCACGCCTCTACGCCCGTATCAACGCCAAGATTGAACCCGAGTGGGTGGAGCCGCTGGCGGGCCACCTCATCAAGCTGCACCACAGCGACCCCCACTGGTCGAAGAAAAACGGCGCCGTGATGGCCAAGGAGAAGGTGACGCTTTATGGCCTGACGCTGGTCAATGAGCGCATCATCAACTTCAGCCGCATCGATCCGGCGCTGTGCCGCGAGCTGTTTATCCGCCGCGCCCTGGTGGAGGGGGATTTCGAGACTCGCCACCGTTTCTTCAGCGACAACCGCAAGCTCTTGGCCGAGGTGGAGGCGCTGGAGCACAAGTCCCGGCGGCGCGACATCCTGGTGGATGACGAGGATCTGTTCCGCTTCTACGATGCCCGCTTGCCAGAGGAGGTGATCTCCGCCCGCCATTTCGACAAGTGGTGGAAAGAGGCGCAAAAGCAGGACGCCGAGCTGCTCAACTTCGAGAAAGAGATGTTGATGAAGGGGGATGCGGCCCACATCAGCGATCTCGACTACCCCAACTTCTGGCAGCAGGGGCGTCTCAAGCTCAAGCTGACCTATCAGTTCGAGCCGGGGGAGGCGGCGGATGGCGTGACCCTGCATATTCCGCTGCCGCTCCTGAACCAGGTGGAGGTTAAGGGGTTCGAGTGGCTGATCCCGGGTCTGCGTCATGAGCTGCTGGTGGCCCTCATCAAGTCGATGCCAAAGCCGATGCGCAAGAACTTTGTGCCGGCGCCCAACTATGCCGATGCACTGCTCGCCAGTATCAACCCCGAGCAGGGGCCGTTGCTGGACGAGATGGAACGCCAGCTGCGCCGTATGACGGGTGTGACTGTGCCCCGTGAATCCTGGGACTGGGCTGCGGTGCCCGATCACCTGAAACTCACCTTCCGGGTGGTGGACGACAAACACAAGAAGGTGGCGGAAGGGAAAGATCTGGAGGCCTTGAAAGAGTCGCTGCGCGGCAAGGTGCAGGAGACCCTGTCACAAGTGGCGGACGATGATATCGAGCAGTCCGGCCTCACCCTGTGGAGCTTTGGCGAGCTGCCGCAAGAGTACAGTCAGAAGCGGGGCGGTTTCGAGGTGAAGGCCTATCCGGCCCTGGTGGATCAGAAGGATTCGGTCGCCATCCAGCTGGTGGAGAGCCCGGTGGTGCAGCAGCAGCTGATGTGGGCGGGCCAGCGCCGGCTGGTGCTGCTCAACGTGCCATCGCCCATCAAGTATCTGCAGGAAAAGCTGCCCAACAAGGCCAAGCTGGGGCTCTATTTCAACCCGTTTGGCAAGGTGGCCGAGCTTATCGATGACTGCATCGCCTGCGGCTGTGACAAGCTGATTGAGCAGCACGGCGGTATGGCGTGGGACGAGGCCGGTTTCGAGGCACTCAAGGAGTATGTCCGCGCCGAGCTCAACGATGCGGTGGTGGAGGTGGCCAAGCAGGTGGAGGCCGTGCTGACACTGTCCCATGAGATCAAGAAACGGCTCAAGGGCAAGATGCAGCTCGACACCGCCTTTGCCATGTCCGATATCCAGCAGCAGCTAGGCAACCTTATTCACAAGGGCTTTGTCACCGAGACCGGCTGGCAGCGGCTGCCTGACTTGCTGCGCTACCTGCGGGCCATCGAGCGGCGCCTGGAGAAGCTCGCCATCGATCCCAACCGGGATCGGGTCTATATGCTCAAGGTGCACAGCGTGGAGTCTGAGTACAAGGCGCTGCTCGCCAAGATCCCCAAATCCCAGCTTATTCCCACCGAGGTGGCCAATATTCGCTGGATGATCGAGGAGCTGCGGGTATCGTTTTTTGCCCAGAATCTGGGAACCCCCTATCCGGTCTCCGATAAACGGGTGCTGAATGCTATCGCTCAGTGCTAATCTGCTGTAAAGGAGAGGGGCCGGTGCCGTATTACCGGCCGGTTGGACGCTGACGGAGGAGCAAGGATGCTTGGAATCTGGTTAGGGATGGCGATGGTCAACATCAGTGGCTATCAACCCATTGCCGAGCAAACCTGGGTGCAACTGAACCCGGAATACTACCCGCTGCAACGCACCCCGCCCGCCATGTTCGTGGCCTGGCGGGGCAATCAATTTCCCACCCTGGAACTCAAGAAGAAGAAGGGGCGCTGGCAGGTGCTGTTTCCGGCCAGGCTGGTGCCACCGTTCGATCTGTTCGAAGGGGAGGCCGAGCTCTCCAAGGCCTATCTGGCCAGGTTAAGGCGCATTGACGAGGCGGCCTACGGGCTGGCACCCGTTGCGGTTCCCCCTTACCAGCATCATGCGCAGCAAGAGGTGGCCACCCTTGGCGTACCCTTCATGGCCGAGTTTGCCGCGCCGCAGCGACCAGGTCAGCCCCGTAGCAATAATACAGAGGATGCCGAGCCCCTGCTGGCCGTTCTGAATCTGCGAGCAGCGGACTGGCAAGCGCCTGCGACGCTGCTTGCTCAAGCAGGTGAGGGGCAGGATCCCGCGCTGGTTTCACTGGCGAGCGAGCCGACCGGCAGTACCCTCACGCTGGCGGCGCCAGCGGCGGGCGGCAAACGGGTATGTCATCAGGTCGCGGCGGGGGAGACGCTCTGGCGCATCGCCGCTATGCTGGCCCAGAGCGGTACCGTGACGGGGGCGGCGGGAGATACCTACAGCTATTTGCTGGCCATCGTCGATGACAATCGGGCGCTGATGGGCAACGGCATTCGGGTCAAGACCGGAGACACCCTGTATTGTCCGGCGCCGCAGACCCTGGCCCGCTTCGATGCCCTGAGCCCGGCCCAGCGGCAGCAGCGCTTTGCCCGGTTGGAGCAGGGGCGTTAAGGTCTCTTGTCACTGTTCGGGGCCCGTGATACTATGCGCCCTCGTTTTGCGAGGTGCTGACCGGTCGCAGTCAACACCATACATTCATCTATATGAGATAAACATTATGTCTTTCGTATTCCAAGCTGAAGTCCGTTCTGACCTGGGGAAAGGTGCGAGCCGCCGCCTGCGTCATGCTGACCAAGTTCCTGCCATCGTTTACGGTGCAGGCAAAGAAGCCCAGTCCATCACCGTTGACCACAAGAAATTCATCCTGGCCCAAGAAAAGCCAGAATTCTACGAGTCTGTACTGACTCTGGTTATCAACGGCGAAGAAGTTAACGTGAAAGTGAAAGCTATCCAGCGTCACCCGGTACGTTACAAGCTGGTTCACCTGGACTTCGTTCGCGTCTAATCGACAACGAACGTTCCAGTAAAGAGGCCACCCAAACGGGTGGCCTCTTTGTTTTTACAGCATTTTCCCCGATAAAAATAAAATACTCAAATAGTACTGTTAGTCTTTACTTGTAGGCATGATTGACAGCAGTACACCAACTGTGATGCTCTGGCATCTATAAAGTATTCGAACAAGTCCAAATACGGGGTAATGTTGACCGTGATGAAGGGAATCATACGGGGATATTTCCTGCTGTTCACACCCATTCTGGTACTGGTTTTGGTGGGTGGGTATCTGCTGGGGGACGCACTGATCGAGCGCGAGCTCTATCGTGTACGTAGCGATGAGAGCACCTTCCTGTCGCTCGCCAGCGGTCGTCTCGACGACGAACTGGCGGTGCCGCTGCGCCATGTGCGCAGCATGTCTGAAGAGCCCATCCTGCTGGAGGCGGCGGGTCGCAACGAGCGTGACAACATTGCCGCCCAGTTTACCGTGTTGATGAACCGCAATCCTGACTATGCGCAGGTACGCTGGCTGGCGCCCGATGGTATGGAGTTGGTGCGCTTCAATCGTCAGGGCCAGCATCTGCAGCGTGTGCCCGATGACCAGCTGCAAAACAAAAAGGATCGTTACTATTTCCGCGATGCCATGGCGCTGCCCTGGGAGCGGATTTACGTCTCGCCGCTCGATCTCAACGTCGAGCAGGGTGTGATCGATCGCCCCTTCAATCCCATGATCCGTATTGCCAAGCGCCTGCGCCTGGGGGATCGCGATCTGGGCTTGCTGCTCATCAACGTGCAGGCCGGCCGCATGCTCAAGGTCTTTGCCAACAGCAGTGGCAGGGCTGCCGATCACACCATGCTGCTCAATCAGGATGGCTATTGGCTGCGCAGCCCGGATCCGGCACAAGAGTGGGGCTTCATGCTCGAGCGTCCGGACCTCACCTTGAAGCAGTATTCTCCCCAGGCCTGGCAGGCATTCTTGGGGGCTTCGAGCGGCCAGGTTGAGCTCGCCGACGGTCTGTGGAGCTGGACCACGCTGTACCCGGCACTGAATCACGATCAGCTGGCCTGGAAGGCTGCCTCAATGGTGCCACGCAGCGAGCTGCTGGCCATTCGCACTCATATCTGGGGGATCATCTCGGCCACTTGCGCCATCTTGCTGTTGCTGTTCGGCGCCGCAGTGGCCTCGCTGGTGCTCAGCCGGCATCGGGAGCAGCTGGCGCAGCAGGAGGCGGCCAGACTGGCGCGGGTCAAAGGGGATTTCATCGCCAACATGAGCCACGAGATCCGCACCCCCATGAACGCCATCATGGGGCTGGCTTACCTGCTCGAACAGGGGGGGCTCGACGATGGCCAGCGCGCCTTGGTACGCAAGATCCATCAGGCCGGGCAGGCTCTGCTCGGGATCATCAATGACATCCTCGATTTTTCCAAGATTGAATCGGGCCGGCTCGAGCTCGAGCAGGTGCCATTCAGCCTGGAAGAGGTGCTCGATCATGTGGCAGCCATCATGTCCACCTGCGTTGGCAACAAGCACCTCGAGCTGGTGGTGAGCAGCGCCCCCGAGCAGGCCGCCCACCTGGTTGGGGACGCCCTGCGCCTCGAGCAGGTATTGCTCAACCTGACCGGCAACGCCATCAAGTTCACCGAGCGCGGGGAGGTGGAGGTCAAGGTCGAACTGGAAGCCGAGCAAGACGGCATGGCCACCTTGCTGTTTCGGGTGCGCGACACCGGGATCGGCATTCCGCCCGAGCAGCAGGCCAACATCTTCAATGCATTCTCTCAGGCAGACTCCTCCACCAGCCGCCGTTTTGGGGGAACCGGGCTCGGCCTGACCATCAGTCGCCGTCTGGTGAACCTGATGGGGGGCGACATCGGCGTCACCAGCGAACTGGGCAAGGGGAGCGAGTTCTGGTTCCGCGTCCGGCTGGAGCAGGTAGAGCGGCCCGAGGCTTTCCACGAGCGGTTGCAGCATGTCTCGCTGCTTATCGCCGACGACAACCAGGTGACCCGCGACACCTTGTCGATGACGGTGGGCTCCCTCGGTTGGCAGTCACGGGTGGTAGAGTCGGGCGAGCAGGCCTTGCACCATCTGCTGCGGCAGGGGGAGCGTTTCGATGTGATCCTGCTTGACTGGATCATGCCTGGCATGGACGGTCTCGAGACCTGCGTGGCCATTCGCCAAGCCTTCGAGCAGCAGGATCGCTCGCCCATCATCATCATGGCAACGGCCTATTCCCAGGAAGAGTTGATGCGCCGCCCCGGCTCGGAGCAGGTGGATCTGGTGCTGCACAAGCCGGTCACCGGTTCCAGCCTCTACAACGCGGTGGCGCGCCTCATCCATGAGAAGCGCGAGCACGTGGATCTGCTGGAGAGCGGCCAGCGCCGTCTGCGCCTGCCTGGCGTTCACATACTGCTGGTCGATGACAGCGACATCAACCTGGAGGTGGCAACCCGCTTGCTGCAGCGGGAGGGGGCCGAGGTGATCACCGCCATCGACGGGGAGCGGGCCCTGGCCTGTCTTGCCGACCCGACGCAGCGTATCGATCTGGTGCTCATGGACGTGCAGATGCCGGTGATGGATGGCTACGAGGCGACCCGTCGCCTGCGTCAGCTGCCGGGACACAAGGAGACGCCCGTGCTGGCACTCACCGCCGGGGTGTTCAAGGATCAACGCGAGGCGGCGCTGGCCTGTGGCATGAACGATTTCATCGCCAAGCCGCTCGACGTGGAGCAGCTCATTGCGACCCTGCTGCGTTACCTGCCCGACAGCGTGGTGCCGCTCACGATCAACGACGCGCCACCTGCCGTGGAGCCGGTGGCCGGCATCGATATCGATACCGGGCTTCGCAACTGGGGCGAGGCCTCCGTCTATCTCAAATACCTGCGCCGATTCCGTGATGACTACATGACGGTCGGTACCGTGCTGCCGGACTACATCGCCCAGCACGAGACTGATGCGGCCGCGAGCCTGACACACAAGCTCAAGGGGGTGGCGGGCAGCCTGTCGCTCACCGATGTGGCGCGCATCAGTGCAGAACTGAATGAGGCCATCGAGCAGGGAGGGGACACCAGTCAGCTGATGGCCCCCTTCCTGGAGGCGCTGGAACGGGCGCAGCAGGCCATCGACCTCTATGCCGGGCGTGAGCCGGGGGCCGTCAGCTCCCCGCTGGCGCAGGGCGAGGCGCAGGAGGTGTGCTTGCACGCCCTGCGTGAGGCCCTTGTGAGCGAGGATCTGGAACTGATTGAGCCGGCGCTGGGCCAGGCCAAGAGTTACTTGCCTGCTGAGCTGGTGAGCGAGATCGGTGCGGCCCTGGAGCTGTTCGACATCCAGCTCGCGACCTGCAAGCTGGAGGGGTATCTGGACAATCGGGAGACAGCTGGATCATGAATCGACCGCGAGTGTTGATCATCGACGACGAGCCGAGCAACCTCGGGCTGTTGCGGCAAATCCTCAAGGAGGAGTACAGCCTCTTTTTTGCCAAGGGCGGCGAGGAGGGGCTGGCCGCCGTGGCGCGCCACGAACCGGCCCTGATCCTGCTTGACGTGCGCATGCCTGACATGGACGGCTACGAGGTGTGCCGCCGGCTCAAGGCCGATCCGGCCCACGCCGGGATCCCGGTACTGTTCATCACGGCGAGCGACAACCCGGACAGCGAGAGCCAGGGGTTCGAAGCGGGCGGGGTGGATTACATATACAAGCCGGTCTGCCCAAGCACGGTGCGCGCCCGGGTGCGCACTCACCTCTCGCTGGTGCGCCTCGATCAGCTCGAGCGCAGCTACCGCACTGCCATCGTGATGCTGAGCGAGGCGGGTCACTACAACGACACCGACACCGGGGTACATATCTGGCGCATGGCTGCCTATGCCCGAGCCCTGGCCGACGCGGCGGGCTGGAGTGCGGATCAGTCCGAGTTGCTGGAGCTGGCGGCCCCCATGCACGACATGGGCAAGATTGGGATCCCCGATCATATCCTCAAGAAGCCCGGCCCTCTCACCGAAGAGGAGTGGGCCATCATGCGCACCCATCCGCGCATCGGGTACGAAATCTTGAAGCGCTCAGACGGGCTCATCTTTCGGATGGCGGCGGAGATTGCCCTGCATCACCACGAGAAGTGGGACGGCTCGGGTTACCCTGCAGGAGAGACCGGTGAAGGGATCCCCGAGGCATCGCGGATCGTGGCCATCGCCGATGTGTTTGACGCCTTGAGCGTGCGTCGCCCTTACAAGGAGCCCTGGCCGCTGGAGCAGGTGCTGGCGACGATGCGTGACGGTGCAGGCCAGCACTTTGATCCCCGGCTGCTCGCCTGTTTTCTCGAGATCATGCCGGAGATCTTGCGCCTCAAGGCCCAGTGGGACACCCGCGAGGAGCGGGGGATCACCAGATAGGTTGTGTCAGGTAGGGATTGCTTGCCTGCTCGCGGCCGAATGTCGAGCTGGGACCGTGGCCGGGGATGAAGACGATGTCATCGCCAAGGGGCAGCAGGGTCTCGGTGATCGACTTGATCAGCGTCCCGTGATCACCACGGGGGAAATCGGTCCGACCTATGCTGCCGGCAAACAGCACGTCACCCACCCAGGCAAGCCGTTCGGTTTGCGAGAGCAGCACCACATGGCCCGGGGTGTGGCCTGGGCAGAAGTACACCTCCAGCTCGCATTGACCCACCTTTACCTTGTCACCTTGCTCAAGCCAGTGATCCGGCGTGAACGCGGAGGTATGGGCGAAGCCGAACATCTGGCTCTGCTGGGGCAGCATGTCGAGCCAGAACGCATCCTCTTTGTGGGGGCCGGTGATGGCCACCCCGGTTTTCTTCCGCAGCTCGGCAGCGGCACCCACGTGATCCAGATGACCGTGAGTCAGCAGGATATGGGTCAGGGTCAGCCCGCGTTTGGCGATGGCGGTCAGCAGCTTGTCTGCTTCGCCGCCCGGATCGATGAGAGCAGCCTGATGGGTCTCGTCACACCAGATGAGAGAGCAGTTCTGGGCAAACTGGGTGACCGGGATCACCTCGAATTTCAACATATGGGGTCCTCTTGATGGGCCGCTGATTCAGGCGCGCTGCTCGGCAAAGAAGTCGAGACAAGCCTGCTTGTCACCCTGGAAGATGATGCGCTCGCGCTTGTTGCCAAGCTGGTAAAGGTACATGGGATCGTAATAGCGGGTCAGCAACAGGGTGATCCAGGCCAGGTGCAGCGAGGTATCACCGCTGCTGGCTTGCTCGGTGAGCGCGCTCTGCATCAGGGCGTCCAGCTCGCGATGGGCCTGATCGCCGAGCCGGCGCTTGAGTCTGGCCAGTGCATCGGTCAGGTAGGCGGCAAACAGTGGCCAGCCCTCTTCGGCGCCAAACATCGCCTGATAGCGCAGCCAGAGGTCGTGCACATAGTCCTGGCGGATCTGTTCGGCGCGCTCTTCTTGCGGCACCTCGACCACCACCAGCGGCGCCTGGCTCATGGCATCGAACAGTGGATTGGGCAGGCAGCAGCGGCCGATGAGGCGGCTCTCGTCTTCCACCACGAACGCCTGCTCACCCTGCTGGCGGCGCTTGAGCAGCTCGATGGCCAGGTTGTTTTCAAAGTTGATGTTGCTGGGCTGGCCGCCGGGCAGCTGGCCAAACGACGACCCCCTGTGATGGGCATGGCCTTCCAGATCGAGCGCCTGGGCCACCTCGGCTAGCATGTGGGTCTTGCCGGAGCCGGTCATGCCGGTCAGCACGCTCCACTGGCACTGCGCCGCCGCCCCATCGAGCGTGTCGATGAGGAAGCGGCGCAGATCCTTGTAGCCGCCAGCGATCCGCGGGCGGGTGACCCCCGCCTCATGCAGCCACTGCTGCACCGTTTGCGAGCGCAGGCCGCCGCGAAAGCAGTAGAGCACGGCATCCGGCTGCCGGCGCAGCTGAGCCAGCCAGCCCTCGAGGCGTTCGGTCCGCACGGCGCCACCGACCAGTTGATGGCCCAGTGCGATGGCGGCCGCCTGCCCCTGCTGCTTGAAGCAGGTACCAACCTGGGCCCGCTCATCATCCGTCATCAATGGCAGATTGGTCGAGCAGGGGAAGGCCCCCTCCTTGAACTCGATGGGGGCGCGCAGGTCGATGAGCGGAACGTCATCGAGAAAAATCCGGGCGTAATCCGTGGCCAGTGGCAGTGCACTCATTGGACAACCTCGATGAACTGGTTGCCGGTGCGGGCCTGCAGCTGGCCGATGGGGGAGAGGGTCAGCCCTGCCTGTGCGGCAATGGCAAGGAGCTCGGCTTCACTTTCTTTACCGACGGCTACCAGCAGGCCGCCGCTGGTCTGCGGGTCGCACAGGATGTTGCGGGTACGGTCATCCATGGCGTCCAGCTTGTCGCCATAGGAGTCGAAGTTGCGCAGGGTACCGCCCGGTACGCAGCTCTCACTCAGGTAGTAATCCACCTCGTCCAGCAGCGGCAGCGCCTTGAAGTCCAGGCGGGCACTGACACCGGAACCTTCGCACATCTCCAGCAGATGGCCGGCCAGACCAAAGCCGGTCACGTCGGTCATGGCATGCACACCGGGCAGCTCGGCAAAGCGCTGGCCAATCTTGTTGAGGGTGCACATGGCGTTGGGGGCCAGTTGCTCGTGCTCGGGTTTGAGCTTGCCCTTCTTCTGGGCGGTGGTGAGGATGCCGATACCGAGGGGCTTGGTCAGATAGAGGGTGTCACCCACCTTGGCGGTGTCGTTCTGTTTGATGGCGTTGAGCGGCACGATACCGGTCACCGCGAGGCCGAAGATGGGCTCGGGGGCATCGATGCTGTGGCCGCCGGCCAGAGAAATCCCTGCTTCGTGACACACCTGACGGCCACCGTCAATCACCTGCTGGGCCACTTCCGGCGCCAGGGTGTTGATGGGCCAGCCGAGGATGGCGATGGCGACGATGGGTTTGCCACCCATGGCGTAGATATCGCTGATGGCGTTGGTGGCGGCGATGCGGCCGAAGGTGAAGGGATCATCGACGATGGGCATGAAGAAGTCGGTGGTGGAGACGATACCCTGACCGTTGCCGATATCGACCACGGCCGCGTCATCCTTGCTGCTGTTGCCGACCACCAGCGTCGGGTCGTCAAAGCCCGGGATCTGGCTCTTGAGAATGGTGTCGAGCACCTTGGGAGAGATTTTGCAGCCGCAGCCAGCGCCGTGGCTGTATTGGGTCAGACGAATGGAAGACATACTTTCCCCTTGTGTGTGCAAACTTGTGTGTACAAATAAGTGCAGCGGCTCTGTGGAGCCGTCAAATGTGCGCGTATGCGCGCGAAATTCGGGTGGCCTTGGCTGGCTTTGAGCGCAGCGATGTCAGGCAGCCGTGCAAGGCAGTCTGGCAGGACGGGGGAGGAGAGGCGACAGATGCGCCGGCGCAGCCCCGCCAAGGGCCACAGGACGGGCCATTATGCCACAAATGGCCGCTCTGGTTCGAACTGGAATTCACACAAAGCGCAGGGAATTGGCGGGTTTAGAGGAAAGGGTCAGCCTTCGCCATGACGCTGACAAGGCTCTCCCCAATGTAGCCCCGAAGGCGAGCATGCTGCCATCGGGGCCATCTTTGGTGGGGAACTTAGCCGGCTTGCTCCATCACCGGCTGGCGAGCCTTGCCGAGCCGGCGCAGACGCCGTTGCAGCGGCCGCTCCAGCAGGGTGTAGCTCAGCGCCGAGAGCCCGATCAGCACTGCCAGCATCAACAGGGTCGCCACTACCCCCAGCAGCGGGTTGGTCTGGGCGTACCACCACTCGGTGAGCCCTGGCGCCAGATAGTGGACAAGCTCGCAGCCGGTGAGCAGCACCAGGGCGTGCAGCAGGTAGATGGAGTAGGAGAGATCCCCCAGCCAGTTGGTGAAGCGGTTATCCAGGAGGCGCAGCAGCGGGCTCTGGCGATCGCCCTGGCAGGCGGCAATCCAGATCAGCAACACGTAGGCGCTGATCAGCAGCAGGGTCAGCTGCGGCGTCATGGTGAACTGCATCAGCGCGAAGGGGAGCAGAAAGGCGATCAGCAGCGGCAGATCTTGCTGCATCATGGGCCACTGGCGGGCAGCCTTGACCTTCGGCAGCAGCCAGAGGCCGAGCACGAATTCACTCACCCCGCGCCCGATGGCCAGTGCCCCGCTGGTGACATCCAGGGTACCGCGACTGTGCACGATAAAGGCCAGCACCGTCAGGGCCAGCAAGGGGGCGAGGTTGCTCCAGCGGCTGCGGGTGACGGCGAGCTGGATGAGCAGCGGAAACAGCAGATAGCTAATCCACTCCACGCTGAGCGACCAGGCGGCGAAGTTCCAGGTCAATCCGCGATCGGTCACCACCTGCAGCAGCAACAGGCTGCTTGGCAGCGCCTCGGCCGGGGTAAAGGGCGAGCCGAAAGGAGGCATCCCTTCCCACTCCCACATCTTGAACAGGGGGCCGGCGTAGAAGCCAATCCCATGGTGGGCCTTGTAGAGCTCCCAGCCCACCAGCAGCAGCAGAGTCACCAGATAGAGGGGATAAACCCGGGTCAGCCGCAGCCAGAGGAAGCGGCCATAACTTATGGTGCGGGGCGAGCGGGCGAAGGCTTCCCCGTAGACATGGGCCAGCACCAGTCCGCTCAAAATAAAGAACAGATCGACCCAGAGGTAGCCGTTCTCGATGAGTTGGGTGTGGCTGGCGATCGACTCCATCCACTGGGGAAAGAGCAGCAAGCGGGCGTGGAACAGCACCACCATCAGGGCAGCGATGCCCCGCAGCGGCGTCAACAGCGGCAATGATTGATTCATGACGGGATCCTTGATGATGTTCAGCTTGGCCTGACATCAATTTTTGTTGTGGTGCCGCTCATCAACCCTGGTGAGTCGGCTGCCCTGGCTTGGCGGCCACAGGCGGGATCACCCTACCTAAAAGAGAGCCATACGGGTGTGATTTTCGTCATGAATGCGCATTTATCATCCAAAAACCAGCAAGGGATCCGCGCTGCAGCGAAGGTGAAGAGGGGATCTAGACTAGGGAAGTCATCCATCAGCGTGCAAGGATCGTCCCGATGAAACTCTATGCCCATCCTTTCTCATCCTACAGCCAGAAGGTGTTGATCGCCCTCTACGAGAATGCCACCCCGTTCGAGTACCGGAATCTCGAAGAGCCGGCGGCCAACGCCGAACTTGCTGCCCTCTGGCCACTCAAGCGCTTCCCCGTGTTGCTCGATGACGGTCGCTGCATCCTCGAGAGCAGCACCATAGTCGCCCATCTGCAGGCGCACCACCCGGGCCCCGTCAGCCTGATCCCGCCAAGCGATGCGGGTCTGGAGGTGCATATGCTGGATCGCGTCTTCGACAACTATGTGATGACGCCGATGCAAAAAGTGGTGCTGGATGCGCTGCGCCCGGTCGCAGATCGCGACCGCTATGGCGTAGTGGAGGCCCGCGAGCTGCTCGATCAGATCTACCCCTGGCTCGATCAGCGGCTGGCAGGGCGCCACTGGATTGCCGGGGCTGGCTTCACGCTGGCCGATTGCGCCGCCGCCCCCTCGCTCTTCTACGCCGATTGGGCCCACGAGATCCCCGCTGGCTATGGCCGCCTGCGTGCCTATCGCGCCCGGCTGCTTAGCCATCCCTCCATCGTGCGGGTGGTGGAGGAGGCCAGGCCATTTCGACATTACTTCCCGCTGGGCGCGCCGGCGCGTGATTGAGCGGGATGATTTGTGCCGGGCGGGGCATTGCCGCCCCGGGCAATGTGCGAGGCAGACAGGGGTATGGCGGCATCAACTGCATGGGAAAAACAGCAGTATTCATTTAGGTGAGTGAGTATGCGTTTATAGCCGATATTTCCCCAAGGAATTTTTAATGTTGATGCGTAATATTTCATGTTTTTGCATAAAGCAAATGCCGGGAATGTCTCTGCTGACGGGTTGTGTATGCCATGCCTGGGGTGAAAGAGAGATGAGAAGCGGGCTAACGATGCGGCAATTCCAGCTTGAGGATGGCAGTCGTCAGTTGAAGAGGAGAGACAGGAGCACCCATCGCTGCTGGTGGCAAAGTCGGGGGGAGGTTATCTCTTTGGCGGCCGCATAAAAAAAGCCCGCTTTGATCGCGGGCTTTTTGATGGCTTGCCGGACCCAGTCCTGGCCCGGATCTGGAACCGGGGACAAGGGGGCTGCGCTGGTCTGCTCGGCTTAGCGGGCGCGCACCACCAGCCCCTTGAGGTAGAAGCCTTCCGGATAGGCGGTACCGATGGGGTGATCGGAGGCCTGGGACAAGAGCTCCAGGATCTGGGCGTCGCGGCCGGCATCGAGCGCCGCATCGGCGACGATCTTCTGGAACAGGCTCTGCTCCATCAGGCCGGAGCAGGAGTAGGTCAGCAGCACGCCACCCGGCGCCAGCAGCTGGAACGCCAGCATGTTGATGTCCTTGTAGCCGCGGCAGGCACCCAGCAGCTGGGCCTTGCTCTCGGCAAACTTGGGCGGATCCAGCACGATGACATCGAACTTCTCGCCCTTCTCGCGGTATTCACGCAGCAGCTTGAACACGTCGTGACGGACGAACTGGGTGTTGCTGGTATCCAGCCCGTTCAGTTCGGCGTTCTGGCGGGCGATATCCAGCGCATTCTGGGAAAGATCGACGTTGACCACTTCCTTGGCGCCGCCCTTGAGGGCGTAGACGCCAAAACCACCGGTGTAGCAGAAGCAGTTGAGCACCCGCTTGCCTTCAGTGTATTTAGCGGCAGCCTGACGGTTGTCCCGTTGATCCAGATAGAAACCGGTCTTGTGGCCGTTGCGAATATCCACCAGGATCTTGACGCCGCCGTTCTCCTCGATCACCACCGGCTCGGTCGGGGTCTCGCCATAGATAACGCCGGTGCGCTCTTTCAGCCCTTCCTTCTTGCGTACCGCCACGTCGGAGCGCTCATAGATGCTGCACTCGGGGTAGAGGGTACGCAGTGCTTGGGTGATCAGCTCGCGCTGGAACTCTGCACCGGCAGAGAGAATTTGGCACACCAGAAAATCGGCGTAGCGGTCGATGGTCAGACCCGGCAGGCCGTCGGATTCGGCGGCGCAGAGGCGATAGCCGGTGAGGCCCTGACGCTTGATGAGCCCGTCGCGGGACTCCTGGGCATATTTGAGGCGACGGATGAAGAAGTCGAGATCGACGGTTTCATCTTTGTCGAAGGTCCAGACCCGGGCGCGGATCTGGGAGCTGCCGGACCAGGCACCGCGGGCGAGCCACTTGCCATCCTGGGTGTAGATCTCGACGGTATCGCCATCGATGGGGTTGCCCTGTACCCGCTCGATCCCCTTGGAGAAGATCCAGGGATGGCGACGCAGCAGGGATTTTTCGCGGCCTTTGACGAGATAGATGGAAGCGCTCATGGGGGTTGCCAGATGGTCAAAAGAAAAGGGGCCACATTCTATGTGGCCCGCTGGCAAAACTCAAACAACCTTGGCAGATAGCGTCAGGCTCTGGGAGCTTGCTAATCAGATTCTTAGCCCCTTCAGTGCCTGTGCAAGCTCGGTGGCGGTGGCCTTGAGGCCGGCGGTGCCGGCCACCGAGGCGCTGGCGGACTCTTCCACCTGGCCCGCTTCGTGGCGCACCTGATCCAGATTGCGGGTGATCTCCTCGGCCACCGAACTCTGCTGTTCGCTGGAGGTGGCGATCTGGGTGCTCATCTCCAGCACCGCATCGCTGTGGTTGCTGAGTTTGTCGATGTCGAGCCCCACTTCGCTGATCAAGGCCTGGCTGCTGGCGGCGCGACCTACGGTTTTCTCCATGATGTCGTTCAGCGCGCCAGTGCCGGCCTGCAGCTCTTCGATCATCTGCTGGATCTCCACCGTGGCCTGCTGGGTACGGCTGGCGAGGGTGCGTACCTCGTCGGCCACCACCGCGAAGCCGCGGCCCTGCTCGCCGGCGCGAGCTGCCTCGATGGCGGCATTGAGGGCCAGCAGGTTGGTCTGCTGGGAGATGGCGTTGATGACGTTGACCACTTCGTTGATGCGATTGGCGTTGTGGGTCAGCCGTTCCACTGCGCCGGAGGCGTTGCCGATCTCGTCGGCCAGGGTACGGATGGCGGCGATGGTGCGAGATACCCGGGCGGCGCCGTTGGCCGCCTCTTCGCTCGACTGGCGGGTCTGCTGCAAAGTGTCGTTGGCGTTGCGGGCCACTTCGCGGATGGCGGCGGACATCTGCTCCATGGCGGCGGCCAGGGAGTCCATGTGCTGACGCTGGGAGCGGGCCATGCTCTCACCCTCGCTGGCGTGATCGCGAAACTCGTCGGCGGCCAGGGTGAGCGCCTCGGCGGACTCTTCCACCAGTTGCACTATCTTGTGCTGGCGGTCGGTAAACCTGTCGATGCTGCCCGCCAGAATGGAGAACTCGTCGCGCACCGGGAAGAAGTTGAGGCGGAAGGTGAGATCGCCATCTGCCACGGTCTGCAACGCCTTGTTGGTGGAGTAGAGGGCACCGGAGACAAAGGTCATCAGGTAGTGGGTGACCAGGGCCAGCAGGGCAGCCAGCACGGCGATGATGGTGAGCGTGGTGCCCTGACCATCCCACATGGAGTAGCGGGAGGCATCCAGGGTGCCGGTGATGACCCCGGCTTGACCGGCGCTGGCGCCATATCGATAGATGTCGCCCTGCCGGGTTAACCCTGTGTTGCCGGTCGGGCTCAGGGTGAGCTCGGCCGGCAGGGTGAGAGCGGCGTGCTGGCTTGAGAGCTGGGCACTGAGTTCGACCCGCTGCTTGAGCTGATCCAGGCGCAGCTGCATCTGTTGCTGGTGGCCGTCGGCCAGCAGATACCAGCTGAGAAAAGCGATGAAGAGGAGGGGGCACCAGAAGGTGATGAGAAATTTTTCGCTGATCGTGAGGTGAATGAGATAACGGTCAACCCACCGAAACTTTACTTCTTTCATAATGGTATTGCGTCCTGCAAGGGGATGAGAGTGTCGCGCTCATTATCGCCTTGGGGGGAAATTTCTTAAGGGGAAGGTGTGAGAAATGGGAGAGCAATCGTTTGTCGTGCGAGTGTGGGGCCTGGTTCAGGGGGTGGGGTTTCGTTACTTCACCCGGGAGCGGGCGCTGCAACTGGGGCTGCGAGGCCACGCCTACAACCTGGAAGATGGCTCGGTGGAGATCCTCATCTGCGGGCCGGAGCAGAGCGTGCAAATGATGCTGGGCTGGCTGGAGCGCGGGCCGCGTACCGCCGAGGTGACCCGGATGGAGTATGAAGCGGCGCCACCGCCCAAGGGGAGCGGCTTTCATACCAATTGAGCGCCTCGCCAATGACGCCGAACAGCCATGAAAAACGGGAGCCATACAGGCTCCCGTTTGCATTGATGGCACTCTTGAGTCAGCCAGCCTGGGCGGCATCGGCGATGGCCTGGGTCTTGGCCAGCACCGCCTGCAGAGCGGGGCGTTTGGCCAGACGATCCCGATAGGCCGCCAGCTTGGGGGGAATGGTCTGCTCGAAGCGGGTGGCCCACATCAGGGTATGAGCCAGCAGCAGATCGGCGATGGTGATTTGCTCACCCAGCAGGTAACCCTGCTCGGGCACCCAGGATTCGGCGATGGCCGCCGCCTTGTCGAACTCCCACTTGGCAGTGGGGAAGATGGCCGGCAGGCGCTGGGCCTCGGGCAGGGCGAAGCGGTGCTTGCCGATGGTCCACAGCGGCTGCTCCAGCTCGCAGGTGATGAAACTGACCCACTGGGCGTGCAGCGCCGAGGCCTGGGTCCCTCTGGCCGGCAGCCAGTTCGGGCCATATACCTCTGCCAGGTACTACATGATGGCGGCAGATTCGGTCAGCACAAACTCCCCGTCCTTGAGCACCGGCATCTTGCCGCTCGGGTTGAGGGTCAAAAACCAGTCGCTGCGGTTCTCGCCCTTGGCGAAGTCGAGAAACTGGAACTGCCATGCCACGTCCAGCTCTTCCAGTAACCAGGATACGCGCAGGGCCCGGCTGACGGGGGTGCCATATAAGGTGATCATGCTTGCTCCTTGCCTGATGAAGGGGGCCATGGGCCCGAAGTGAATCGCCAGTCTAGGCAAATTACCCAGGTGCAACAAGCACCGAAAGGGGGAGCGCGTCCACAACCCAGGGCGTTTAGTGGGGAGAGGAGAGAGGGAAGGGGGCGAAGAGGCCAAATAAAAAGGGAGGCCGCAGGCCTCCCTCGTTGTTTGATGACCGGGCAGCGCTTACTTGACGCGCATGCCGGGCTGGGCGCCTTCCTGCGGCTCCAGGATCCAGAGATCCTTGCCGCCCGGACCTGCCGCCAGCACCATGCCTTCGGACATGCCAAAGCGCATCTTGCGCGGGGCCAGGTTGGCCACCATCACGGTCAGCTTGCCTTCCAGATCTTCCGGGTTGTAGGCGGACTTGATGCCGGCAAACACCTGACGGGTCTCGCCACCGATATCCAGCTGCAGCTTGAGCAGTTTGTCCGCTTCCGGTACGGCTTCGGCCTTCTTGATCAGCGCCACCCGCAGGTCAATCTTGGCGAAGTCGTCGTAGCTGATGGTCTCGCTGATGGGATCGTCTACCAGCGGGCCGCTCGCTTTCGGTGCCTGCTCTTTGGCCAGATCTTCCTTGGACGCGTCGATCATGGCTTCGATTTTGGCCGGCTCGATACGGGAGAACAGCGCCTTGAACGGGGCAACGGTGTGATCAACCAGCGGCATGTCGATGCCATCCCAGCTGAGGGTTTCCCCCAGGAAGGCTTCGGCGCGCTCGGCCAGCAGCGGCATCACCGGCTTGAGGTAGGCCATCAGCACCCGGAACAGGTTGATGCCGACGGAGCAGACCGCCTGCAGCTCGGCGTCAGCGCCTTCCTGCTTGGCGATGACCCAGGGAGCCTTGTCATCCACGTAGCGGTTGGCCTTGTCGGCCAGCGCCATGATCTCGCGGATGGCGCGGCTGAACTCGCGGCTCTCGTAGGCCTCGGCGATGGCAGTGCGGGCGTTGGCGAACTCGGCGTAGAGCTCGGGCTCGGCACAGGTTGCCGCCAGCTTGCCGTCGAAACGCTTGGCGATGAAACCTGCGTTACGGGAAGCCAGGTTGACCAGCTTGTTGACCACGTCGGCGTTGACGCGGGCGACGAAGTCATCGAGGTTCAAGTCCAGATCGTCGATGCGGCTGTTGAGCTTGGCGGCGTAGTAGTAACGCAGGCACTCCGGATCCAGGTGGTTGAGATAGGTGGAAGCCTTGATGAAGGTGCCCTTGGACTTGGACATCTTGGCGCCGTTGACGGTCACGTAGCCGTGCACATTGACCTTGGTCGGCTTGCGGAAACCGGCGCCTTCCAGCATGGACGGCCAGAACAGGCAGTGGAAGTAGGCGATGTCCTTGCCGATGAAGTGATAGAGCTCGGCCTCGGAGTCCGCTTTCCAGTAGCTGTCGAAATCGATGTCGCCGCGCTTGTTGCACAGGTTCTTGAACGACGCCATGTAACCGATGGGGGCATCCAGCCAGACGTAGAAGTACTTGCCCGGGGCGCCGGGAATTTCGAACCCGAAGTAGGGGGCGTCACGGGTGATGTCCCACTGCTGCAGGCCGCTTTCGAACCACTCCTGCATCTTGTTGGCCATCTCTTCCTGGATGGCACCGGAGCCGCGCACCCACTCTGCCAGCCATTTTTCAAACTGCGGCAGGTCGAAGAAGAAGTGCTCTGAGTCCTTCATCACCGGGGTGGCGCCGGAGACGGCGGATTTCGGATCAATCAACTCGGTCGGGCTGTAGGTGGCGCCACAGCTGTCGCAGTTGTCGCCATACTGCTCCGGGGACTTGCACTTGGGGCAGGTACCCTTGACGAAGCGGTCCGGCAGGAACATGGACTTTTCAGGATCGAACAGCTGGGAGATGGTACGGCTCTTGATCTTGCCGCCGGCCTGCAGACGGCCGTAGATCAGCTCCGCCAGCTCGCGGTTCTCGTCGCTGTGGGTGGAGTGATAGTTGTCAAAACTGATGTTGAACCCGGCGAAGTCGGCCTGGTGCTCCTTGGAGACGGCCGCGATCATCTCTTCCGGGGTGATCCCCAGCTGTTGGGCCTTGAGCATGATCGGGGTGCCGTGGGCATCGTCGGCACAGACAAAGTGCACCTGGTGACCGCGCATTCGCTGATAACGAACCCAGATATCGGCCTGGATGTGTTCCAGCATGTGGCCAAGATGGATGGAGCCATTGGCATAGGGAAGGGCGCAGGTTACCAGCATTGTACGAGGATCAGTTGCCATATAGTCGTTCTTGATGTGCTTGTTGGGATGATAGAGTGCCGTGCATGTTACCCGAATTGGGGGTAGCCTGCCTAGGGTTGTGGCTCGTCCGCCCTGCCGGCGTACGCTGGTCGACCAGCAGGCAAGCCACTGATTTGTGTGCGGTAACCGTTCACCTCAAGATAAAGACAAGATAATGAGGAGTTAATGGTGATTGATTCAGTAAAACAGATCCTCGCCGAATTTAAGCCAACTGGCTGGGGCAAGGATCTGGTGGCTGCCGGCTTCGTGCGCAGCATCGACAAGCAGGGTTCGACGCTGACCATCAAGCTGGTACTGCCCTTTGCAGGCCACTCCCTGTTTGAGCAGATCAAGCAGGAGTTCGATGCTCGCCTGCGCAGCGCCACCGGCGCCACCCGTATCGACTGGGTTGGCGAAATCGAGGTAGCCAGCCTGCCGCGAGCGCAAGGACTGGCGGCGGTGCAGGGCATTCGCAATATCATCGTGGTCGCCTCCGGCAAGGGCGGGGTGGGCAAGTCCACCACTTCCGTCAACCTGGCGCTGGCGCTGCAGAAAGAGGGAGCCCGGGTCGCCATTCTGGATGCGGACATCTATGGCCCCTCCATTCCGACCATGACCGGGACCTTGAAGGAGCGCCCCGTCAGCCATGACGGCAAGCTGATGGAGCCGGTGATGGCCTGCGGCCTCAAGAGCAACAGCATCGGTTATCTGGTGGCCGAGCAGGATGCCACCATCTGGCGTGGGCCCATGGCGAGCAAGGCGCTGGCCCAGATCCTCCACGAGACCCGCTGGGGTGAAGTGGATTATCTGGTGGTGGACATGCCGCCGGGTACCGGCGACATCCAGCTGACCCTGGCCCAGCAGGTGCCGACCACGGCGGCGTTGATCGTCACCACGCCGCAGGACGTGGCGCTGGCCGATGCCCGCAAGGGACTGGCCATGTTCAACAAGGTCAGCGTGCCGGTGCTCGGCATCATCGAGAACATGAGTTACCACGTCTGCAGCGCCTGTGGTCATCATGAGCCGCTGTTCGGTACCGGTGGTGGCCAGAAGATGGCGGAACAGTACCAGGTGGCGCTGCTTGGCCAGCTGCCGCTGCACATCGACATCCGTCAGCACATGGACGATGGTTGCCCGACCGTGTTCGGCGCCCCGACCGGGGAGCTGGCAGAGGCCTATCTGAAACTGGCTCGTCGGGTGGGAGCTGAACTCTATTTCAGCGGTAAACCGATTGCGACCCCTCTCTATGCCATGGCGCTGGATGAATAATCGGCGGTCGACCGTCTGGGGTGGATTTGAGGGTGGGCATGGCTCACCCTTTTTTATATAATGGATCGGTTTAAACCATCCCCACTGCTCTTCTCTTTAGGTATTTTCAATGTCTGATACTCAACATTCGTGTGTGATCATCGGTATTGCTGGTGCATCCGCTTCCGGCAAGAGTCTTATAGCCCAAACCATCTATGAAGAGCTGGTGGCCGAGCTGGGAGCCGGTCAGATTGGCGTGATCACCGAAGATTGCTACTACCGCGATCAGACCCACCTGACCATGGAAGAGCGGGTCAAAACCAACTATGACCACCCCAACGCGCTGGATCACGACCTGCTGGTCCAGCACCTGAGCCAGCTGGTGCAAGGTGATGCGGTCAATATTCCCCAATACTCCTATACCGAACATACCCGCATGAGTGAAGTGACCCCGTTCGCACCGCGCCGGGTGATCATTCTGGAAGGGATCCTGCTGCTGACCGACAGTCGCTTGCGGGATCTGATGGATGCCTCCATCTTCATGGATACGCCGCTCGACATCTGCCTGCTGCGCCGTCTGGTGCGTGACGTGCAGGAGCGTGGCCGGACCATGGATTCGGTGCTCAAGCAGTACCAGAAGACGGTACGCCCCATGTTCCTGCAGTTTATCGAGCCTTCCAAGCAGTACGCGGACGTGATCGTCCCCCGTGGCGGCAAGAACCGCATCGCCATCGACATGCTCAAGGCGCGTATCCGCCACATGTTGATTGGTTGAGAGATATCAAGCCGGGTGATGCCCGGCTTTTTTAAATGAACAATTTGTCAGGAGAGTCGCCCAATGCGTCTTTGTGATACCGATATCGAACGTCATCTGGATGAAGGCAAGATCGTCATTGAGCCCAGACCCGGTATTGAACGGATCAGCGGCGTCAGCGTCGACGTGCTGCTGGGCAACGAGTTTCGGGTGTTTCGCGATCATACCGCCCCCTATATCGATCTGAGCGGCCCCAGCAGCGAAATGGCCGACGCCATCGATCGGGTGATGAGCGATGAAATCCATGTGCCGGATGGCGAAGCCTTCTATCTGCACCCGGGTCAGCTGGCGCTGGCGGTGACCTATGAATCGGTCACCCTGCCGGCCGACATCGTGGGCTGGCTCGATGGCCGCTCGTCCCTGGCCCGCCTCGGGCTGATGGTGCACGTGACCGCGCACCGCATCGATCCGGGCTGGTCCGGCCGCATCGTGCTGGAGTTCTACAACGGCGGCAAGCTGCCGCTGGCGCTGCGCCCCAAGATGAAGATCGGTGCGCTGAACTTCGAGATGCTCTCCGGTGTGGCGGCGCGTCCCTACAACAAACGGGAAAACGCCAAGTACAAGAGCCAGCAGGGTGCGGTGGCCAGCCGCATCAATCAGGACTGAGATCGGATCGACAGTCGAGCCGTCGGCAATGTGTTAAAAGAGGGCGCCGGTGGCGCCCTTCTCCATTCACTTGGGCAGGTGGATGTGGCGAAGAGGGCGGGGCGAGGGAGTGATCTTGCCTGTCATTTGTACAAACAGGACGATACGGTCAGTCGAAAATTGACGGAGCCGAAGTCGATGAGAGTGATCTCTGCGGCATACTGATGATGAATTGTTCCCGTTTGGGAACGGTTTTTGTCAGGCAAGGTCTGTTTAATTAATCAAGGACAAGCCGCATGGTGACTGGCTCTAAGCTATTTGTAGGCGGAATGCTCTTTTTTTTTCTTACTGAAATATTTCAACAACGGGTATGGCGTTACCAGCCTTCTGGCATAATCCGCCGCAACTCATAAACAGGTTCGTTTTTTATGTTTGAAATGTTTAGTGGTTTGGGTTTGTGGTGGTCAATCGGTTTGGTATTGGCCGTTTTTTTTGTGTTGGCCTATGAATTCATCAACGGCTTTCACGATACCGCCAACGCGGTAGCAACGGTTATCTATACCAAGGCGATGCCGGCACACATGGCAGTAGTGGCCTCCGGTCTGTTCAATTTTGCCGGGGTCATGATGGGTGGTCTGGGGGTGGCTTATGCCATTGTCCACCTGCTGCCCATCGATCTGCTGCTGGGGATGGACTCCACTCAGGGTCTGATCATGGTGTTCTCCCTGCTGTTTTCCGCCATCGTGTGGAATCTGGGTACCTGGTTCTTCGGGATCCCTGCATCCAGCTCACACACGCTGATCGGCTCCATTCTGGGGGTAGGTGGCGCCTATGCTTGGATCAGCCATCAACCGCTGCAGGAAGGCATCAACGTCGCGAAAGCCATCGACATCATGCTTTCTCTGATCATCTCTCCCACCGTCGGTTTCATCATCGCCGCGCTGCTGTTGTTCGCCATGAAACGCGTCTGGCAGGGCAGCAAGATCCACAAGACCCCGGAAGAGCGTCTGCTGGTGGATGGCAAGAAGCATCCGCCGTTCTGGGCGCGTCTCACCTTGGTGGCATCTGCCATGGGCGTGAGCTTTGTGCACGGTTCCAACGATGGCCAGAAGGGTATTGGTCTGGTGATGCTGGTGCTGATCTGCATGGCTCCTGCCTATTTCGCACTGGACATGAATAGCCGCTCTTATGACCTGGATCGCACCCAGGATGCCAATCAGCGCATCATGGAGATCTATCAGCGCAACCATGAGCAGGTTTCCAAGGTCGTGAACTTCAATGTGCCTGCCCAGGCCCAGGAAGAGTTGATGACCCACTGTTCTGCTGATGGTGCCCTGCAGGCTATGGCCACGCTGGACAATCGTCTTGCCCAGGTGCGGACCTATGAAGAGATGGACCTGACCGACCGCCGTGAAGTGCGTCGTCTGCTGCTGTGCATCGATGATACCGCTCGCAAGGTATCCAAGCTGCCGCTGCCGGCCAAAGAGCTGACTGACCTTGCCAAATGGCGCAAGGATCTGACGGCCACTGCCGAATATGCACCGACCTGGGTCATTGTCTCCATCGCGCTGGCGCTGGGCTGTGGCACCATGGTTGGCTGGCGTCGTATCGTCTACACCGTCGGTGAGAAGATTGGTTCCTCCGGCATGACCTACAGCCAGGGGATCGCCGCCCAGATCACCGCTGCCGCCTCTATCGGTGTGGCCAGCTTGACCGGGATGCCTGTATCGACCACCCATATCCTCTCCTCTGCGGTAGCGGGGACCATGGTGGCCAACAAGTCGGGCCTGCAGAGCCAGACCATCAAGACCATCCTGATGGCCTGGGTGCTGACCCTGCCGCTGACCATGCTGCTCTCTGGTGGCCTGTTCCTGATCAGCCATCATCTGTTCAGCTGATAGCAGATACCAAAGCATGTTGAGAAAGGGCCCTTGCGGCCCTTTTTTCATGACCTCAAAAACACATGTGTGATGCCAGGCTCCTGCCAGCCAAGTTTCCAATTTGACCATCCTTAATATGCCATCAAACTAATTCTTTCATCCAATCAATTACTTCTCTCACCCACTAAGCTCATTCCCACCCATCAACAGGCATTCAAGATGAGAGGGTTGGCAGATTGGGCATCTTTTGCGGTTTTGCCCCTGCTAATGGAGCTACTCGGCTAAGGGGCTATGTCTGTCATCTCATGGCACATGACGGCCACTGTGTTGACGGCCGTGGAAGAGGGGTCTTTGCCTGCATAGGTCGGCAGTACGTCTGGATTGCCGAGAGGATGGAATATCGAATGACCAACCGATACCGGTTGATAGCGGCATACGCACTTCAAACCGACTTCGAGATGGGTGGCAGGCGTGGCCATGCAGTTCATGCGCACCGGTGTCGTGAAGGATGTCTACACAGCGCGATATTTGTAACTAGTGTCGGCTCTTATCCAGTCTGCCTAAGCCAGGAGCCATACAGTCGCAGCAGCAGTAAGACAAACAAGGAGTGTGGGTTGAGCCGCAGCGAGCCAATGGCGGTGGTTATTCAATATGATGAGGGAGACTTGAGGCACTAAGTGCTAGTAGGTGGGTCGTGGCGTGGTAAAGGAACGGTAACCGAGACAAACTGGCGCTAAATAGCATCTAAAAAAAGAGCCACACAATGTGTGGCTCTTTTTGTCAGACTAGCGAGTCATCAAGGACGACCGGCCGGGCTGGTTGCAACGTTGACGGCAGCGGTGCTGCCGCCATGGCGACCTGAGCTTGCCACTTCATTGCGCACCAGCGGCGCATGATCAACCGGCTCGCGTACCGGCAGGGCAGGGGCCGCAGCCGGTGTTGCCATCGGCGCAGAGGCCTTGCGGGCACCGGCCAGCAGGCCACCACCACGCTTGACTTGCTTGGCCACAGGGGCTGCTACGGCAGCGGCTACCGGAGCCTCGTCAGCAATGACAGGTTCAGCTTCAGCGACCGGAGCTGGCTGTTCAACCACCAGAGGGGCAACCTCGGCTACAACCACTGCCGGAGCCGCTTCTTCAACTGCCGGGGCAGCAGCTGCAGCTTCAACCACGGCAGTCTCGACGGCCGGTGCCTCAATAGCAACGACTTCCGCTGCGACCGGGGACGCAACTTCTGCAACCACTGGCTCGTTGACAACCGCTACCTGGGCTTCTTCAGCAGCTACCACTTCGGTTACCACTGGCTCTGCAGCCACGACCTCAGCCTGCTCGTGAGCTTCGGCCACAACGGCTTCTGGCACGACATGCTCGGTCAGCGCAGCAGAGGCCTGCAGGGCGGCGGCAACCGCTTCAGCACTGGGAATGGTGATGACAGGGATTGCCGGTTCTTCCACTTTCACCTGGGCGGCATCTGCCTGGGCAGCTGCTGTCAGGGTAGGGACAGCGCCTTCGGCAGACTGCTCTTCATCTTCACGCTGGCTGCGGGCATCTTCATTGATGCGCTTGCGACGTTGGCCTTCGATACGCTGATTGCGCGGCGTACGACGGGAACGACGCTGGCCTTCGGCCTGCTCATCGTGCTGTTCTACTGCGTCGGAGGCCTCTTCGGCAACAACCGGAGCATCGGCGGGCAGGGCGGCAACGTCGCTGGCCGGGGCATCGACCCGGATCTGCTTGCGCAGTTGGCGGCGTTCGCGGCGCTCAGCCACTTTCTGTTCTTTTTCCAGACGCGGCTCGTCGTTGACCATGGTGGTATCGACGGTTTCTACCGCGTCAACGACCACTTCGGCGCGAGGTTCACGCGGAGCACGGGGTTCACGAGCCGGGCGCGGAGCGCGGGGTTCGCGTTCCTGGCGTGGCTCACGAGCCTCGCGAGGTTCACGTTCCATGCGCTGTTCACGCACTTCGCCACGGGCTTCACGCTCCTGGCGCGGCTCACGCTCTTTGCGGGGACGACGGTTGCGGCTTTCGCCACCTTCACGATTGGCACCCACTTCCCGCTTCTCTGCGGCATCGGCAGGGCTGCGGTTACCACGGTTGTCATCACGACGACCACGCTGACCACGGCTGCGGGTTTCATCGCGTTGATGACGATGACCCTCGTCCTTGCGTGCTTCGCGCTGGGCTGCCGGTTTGTCGGCAGGAGCCTTCACGTCGGCAGGGGCGGTGTCGGCACCGAACAAGCCGGAGATGGCCTTGAACAGTTTGCCAAACAGACCGGCTTCGGGCGCAGTCGGTGCAGCGGGAGCCACGACCGGGGCTGGCGCGGCGGGGGCCGGCTGGGGCGCCTGGACAAAACCTTGCAGTAGCGGTTGTTCACGCTCGATCACCTGAGCCTGCTTCGGCTGGTAGACCGGCTTGGCAATCTCGGTTTTCAGCTCGTAGCTGGCCGCTTCCGGGATCTCGTTCTGACGGATGCGGGTTACTTCGTAGTGCGGGGTTTCCAGATGCTGGTTCGGAATGATGTAGACACGCACATCATTGCGCTGTTCCAGGCTGGCGATGGAGGCACGCTTCTCGTTGAGCAGATAGGCGGCAACATCGACCGGCACCTGACCGTGAACCTGCTCGGTGTTGTCCTTCATGGCCTCTTCTTCGATGAGACGCAGGATGGACAGCGCCAGTGATTCGTTGTCACGGATCACACCCTGCCCCTGGCAACGAGGGCAGATATGGCTGCTGGACTCGTTGAGGGAGGGACGCAGACGCTGGCGAGACATCTCCAGCAGACCGAAACGGGAGATACGGCCCAGCTGGATGCGGGCACGGTCCTGATGCACCGCTTCACGCAGACGGTTTTCCACTTCGCGCTGATGACGAACCGGAGTCATGTCGATAAAGTCGATGACGATCAGGCCACCCAGGTCGCGCAGACGCAATTGACGGGCAATTTCGTCGGCCGCTTCCAGGTTGGTTTGCAGCGCAGTCTCTTCGATATCGCCGCCCTTGGTGGCGCGGGAGGAGTTGATATCGATGGAGGTCAACGCTTCGGTCGGATCGATGACGATGCTGCCGCCAGAGGGCAGACGCACTTCACGCTGGAAGGCCGACTCGATCTGGCTCTCGATCTGGAAGTGGTTGAACAGGGCAACTTCACCCTTGTACAGCTTCACGCGATTGAGGAAATCGGGACGAACCAGCTCGATATGCGCCTTGGCACGCTCGAAGATGACCGGGTTGTCGATCAGGATCTCGCCGACATCGCGACGCAGGTAGTCACGGATGGCACGTACGATGACGTTGCTTTCCTGATGGATCAGCACTGGTGCAGAGCGGCTCTGTGACGCCTTGTGGATGGAATCCCAGTGGTTGAGCAGAACGTTCAGATCCCATTCCAGCTCTTCCGGGGATTTGCCCACACCGGCGGTACGCACGATGAGACCCATGCCGTCCGGCACGGTCAGGCCGCTCAGGGCTTCTTTCAGTTCAGTCCGTTCATCACCTTCGATACGGCGGGAGATACCACCGGCGCGAGGATTGTTCGGCATCAGTACCAGGTAGCTGCCGGCCAGACTGATAAAGGTGGTGAGGGCTGCACCCTTGGTGCCACGCTCTTCCTTGTCGATCTGGACGATCACTTCCTGGCCTTCGCGGACCACTTCTTTGATGTTGGGACGACCCTGATAGGAGTAACCGGAGGGGAAGTAATTGCGGGCGATTTCCTTTAACGGCAGGAAACCGTGGCGCTCGGCGCCATAGTCGACAAAAGCAGCTTCAAGACTGGGTTCTACGCGGGTGATTTTGCCCTTGTAAATGTTCGCTTTTTTCTGCTCGTGTCCCGGACTTTCAATATCCAGATCGTAGAGCTGTTGTCCGTCAACCAGCGCTACGCGCAACTCTTCTTCCTGAGTCGCGTTGATTAGCATTCTTTTCATTGAGTTCTCGTTATTTTGTCATTTTGATTTCCTCCACAGGATCCTGCCGGCGCCGGCCTCGGGTCTTCAGCATACTGGGGCAACCTCCCGGTTGGGGTATGCATGAGGCGCAAACTAAGGGCACTCTGGTCCAGCCTTCTCGAGAAGGCATGAAAAGGATACCGGTGTGGAGACAAATTAGCGGTTCTGTTTGCGTTCTCCATGCGCTGTACCTCGCACCCGGGAACCGTCATGTTCTTGTATACACGGTGTTTCGGGATTGGGTGGCATAAATTTTGGCCACTTAGTACAAGGCTTGAACACAATGACAAAACCTTGTTTATTATCCCATTTAAACCACTTTTATAGCAAGGCGCCATTTTTCAACAAAGCATGCAGCCAAGGGCCGCCGGCAGTGTTAAAATCCGCGCCATGACACAGATACATCAACAAGTGCAGCTGCTCACCATCGAAGCTGAGCATGAAGGGCAGCGCATCGACAATTTTCTCAAGACTCAGCTAAAGGGCGTCCCCAAGAGCCTGATCTATCGCATCCTTCGCAAAGGGGAAGTGCGCGTCAACAAAAAGCGCATCAAACCGGAATACAAACTCTGCACTGGCGACGAGGTACGGGTCCCCCCCGTGCGGGTTGCCGAAAAGAACGAACTGCCCTCGGCCAATCTCGGCAGCATCCAGCGTCTGGAGAGCCAGATCCTGTTTGAAGATGACGCCATGATCGTGCTGAACAAGCCGTCCGGCATGGCGGTACACGGCGGCAGCGGCCTGAGCTTTGGCGTGATTGAAGGGCTGCGCGCCCTGCGCCCGGAAGCCCGTTTCCTCGAACTGGTGCATCGGCTAGATCGCGACACCTCCGGCGTACTGCTGGTTGCCAAGAAGCGCAGCGCTCTGCGTAGCCTGCATGAGCAGCTGCGGGTCAAGACCATGCGCAAGCAGTACCTGGCGCTGGTGCGTGGCCAGTGGCAGCCTCACGTCAAGGTGGTCAATGCGCCGCTGCGCAAAAATGACCTGCAATCCGGCGAGCGGGTAGTACGGGTCAGCAGCGATGGCAAGCCTTCCGAGACGCGTTTCCGGATTGCCCGTCAGTTTGCCGAGGCCACCCTGGTGGAGTGCAGCCCGATAACCGGTCGTACCCACCAGATCCGGGTGCATACCCAGCATGCGGGTCACCCCATCGCCTGTGATGACAAGTATGGAGAAGCCGCATTTGACGATAAAATGCGCAGCCAGGGGCTGAAACGACTGTTTTTGCATGCCTGGAAGCTGAGCTTCATCCATCCGGCCGATGGTCGCGAGATGCAGGTGGAAGCACCGCTGGCCCCCGAACTCGACGACTTCCTGAACAAGTTGGCCCGCTGATGCAGACCATCCGGCTCGCCATCTTCGACTGGGACGGTACCCTGATGGACTCGGTGGGCCGGATTGTTGCCTGTGTGGCGCACGCGGCTGGCGACTGTGGTGAGCCCGTGCCCACCGCCGTCGAGACGCACCAGATCATCGGTCTCAGTCTGGAGGTCGGTATCCCCCGGCTGTTTTCCCTGGAGCAGGGGAGTGAACGAGCCAACGCCCTGATCGCCCGTTATCGCCACCATTACGTGCATGACAGCACACCCAGCCCGTTGTTTGCCGGTACAAGGGAGCTGTTGCAGCATTGGCATGAACAAGGAGTGGCCCTGGCGGTCGCCACCGGCAAGTCCCGGCGTGGATTGGACAGGGTACTGGATGAAACCGGGTTGCGGCCGCTCTTTGTTGCCACGCGCGGGGCGGACGAGGCCAACTCAAAGCCCGATCCCCTGATGCTGACGCAAATTCTGGATGAGCTGGGCATTGCCCCGCACCAGGCGGTGATGATCGGCGATTCCATCCACGACATGGCGATGGCCGAGGCGCTGGCCATGCCGCGGATCGGGGTTAGCTGGGGCGTGCACGACCGTGCGCGCTTGCTGGCCCACCATCCGCTGGCGGTGGTCGATACCATGGCGGAGCTCCAGCGGTTGCTGGATTAGCCTTGCGATATGACAGATGAATAAACGAAAAACGGGAGCCTTGGCTCCCGTTTTTCATGGCTGACATGCCGCTCCCATCAGGGCAGGGCGATACCGTGGCAGGCCAGCAGCTCGATCAGGCCGATCAGCGGCAGGCCGATCAGCGCATTGGGATCGCGCCCCTCCAAGGCTTTGAACAGCACGATCCCCATGCCTTCACACTTGAAGCTGCCGGCACAGTCGAGGGGCTGTTCAGCTTCTACATAGCGGCGAATGGCCGCCTCATCCAGCTGTCGAAAATGAACGGTGAAGGGTTCTATCAGCTGTTCGGCGCGGCCAGACGCGGCGTCCAGCACGCACAGGCCGGTATAAAAGGTGACGCTGCGCCCCTGGGCCGCCATCAGCTGGGCCACCGCTCGCTCGACCGTCCCCGGCTTGCCCAGGATCCGACCATCGCAGACGCACACCTGATCCGAGCCGATGATCAGCCCCTGACCATGCTGATCGGCGATGGCACGGGCCTTGGCATGGGCCAGCCGTGCCACCAGCGTCTGTGCATCTTCACCGGGCAGCGCGGATTCATCGACATTCGGTGCGGCGCACTCAAACGGGAGGCCCAGCTTTTCCAGCAGGGCTTTGCGGTAACGGGAGGTGGAGGCGAGGATCAGGGGGCGCGACATGGCAATCAGGTATCCAGGTTCATAAACGGGCAGGCGTGGATGGTATCGCCCCCGTGCGGCGAGGGCAAATGTCGCCGCCACTCTCTTTTCCCGCATGTCGAGATTGGAAAACACCGCTATCGGCTTATTCATCCGGCCTGACGCTATAGTGCCCCATCGATGCTACCCATTCGCTGAGGAGTCACCATGGGCCGTTACATGCTCTGCTGTTTTTTGATGATCACGCTCTACCCGGTGGGGATCGATCTCTATCTGGTGGCGTTGCCCAACATAGGCGCCAGCCTTCAGGCAAGCGAGGCTCAGCTGCACACCGCGTTTTCCCTCTATCTGCTCGGCATGGCCGCGACTGTCCCGCTGGCCGGCCTGCTGGCAGATCGCCACGGCCGCAGGCCGGTGATCCTGAGCGGGGCCGGCTTGTTTATGCTGGCGTCACTACTGGCCGGCAGCGCCGACGACACTGCGCAGTTTCTGCTGGCACGGGTGGGTCAGGGGGCAGGGGCCGGCGCGCTCTACATCATGACCTTTACCGTGCTGCGAGACGTGTTGCCACCGGCCCGGCTGGCGGCCGTGCTGTCGGCCATCAATGGGGTCATCTGCGTGATCCCCGTGCTGGCGCCGCTGCTCGGCTATCTCATCCTGACCGGCTTCCCATGGCCTGCCATCTTTCAGGCCATGGCGCTGCTCGGCGGCGTGGTATTGCTGATCAACCTGCTGGGGCTGAAAGAGAGCCTGCCGGCGCACCCTGAGCCACCCTCGACTACGTCAGCAGCCCGCTTTGCCTTCTTGCGAGTGCCGCAGTTTCTCTGGATGTGTGGGTTGAGCAGTGTCGGCATGACCTGCATTCTGACCTATGTCAGCACTTCACCCATGATCCTGATGACCCAGAGGGGGCTGGCAACCGCAGAGTATGCCCGCATCATGATGATCATGGTGATGATCAGCATGATCACCTCCTTCTTCGCCCCCTTGTTGCTGCGTCGACTCCACAAGCACAGCCTGCTCGCACTGGCCCACGGCGGGTTGGGGTTGGCGCTGCTGCTGATCTTGGCCTCTCATCTTGAGAGCTCCTGGGGCCTGTGGCTGCTGCTGGCGGGCTTTGCCTTCACCTGCATCGGTTTTTCCGCGAGCTTCGGCATCGCCATGGGCGAGGCGCTGGCCAGTTGCCGTCATCAGATAGCGCTCGCCAGCGCCACCCTCTGTCTTGCCCAGATAACCGTGAGCGCCGGCTATATCTGGCTGATGGGGTGGCTTGGCTTTGCACCCAGCACGCTGCTTGCCTGTGCCCTGCTCGGCGCCGTGTTACTCTATCTGCTCTTTCGCACCCTGGGGCCGGTCTTCGACAGCCCCGCCCATGGTGTCCCGGTCATGGAGAATCCCTGAGCATGCGTCCCTTGATCGACCTCGATCTCAATTTGTTGGTGGTATTTCGGCTGTTGCTGCAAGAGCGCAGTGTCACCAAGGCTGCCAAGAAACTCAATGTCACGGCACCCACCGTCAGCAAGGCGCTGGCGCGGCTGCGCGACTGGTTCGACGACCCGCTGTTTCTTCGCACTCAGCGGGGGCTGGAGCCCACCAATCTGTCGCTCACCCTGGAGGAAGAGCTCAAGGAGTGGTTCCAGCTATCGGGCAACATCGCCTCCCTCTGCGGCAATGCTATTCCGGCGGGGGCTGCGTTCAGGCTGGTGCTGGAGTCGCCCTTTTACATCAGCTTTCTCAATGATCTGCCCATGGTGATTTATGAAACCTATCGCAAATCGACCATCCGGATCATGAACTGGGACCATCACTCCCTCAACGACATCATCAATGGCGATGCCGATCTCGGCTTCTGTGCGAGGGAAACCCACCCCAGCTCGCTGGCCAGGGTCAACCGGCTGCCCTATTACATCGATCACGAGGTGTTGTTCGAAGACAGGCCCATGGTGTTTTTGCGCAAGGATCACCCGCTGCTGGCCCGCACCTGGAACCTCGACAACTTCCTCGCCTATCCCCATGTCAGCGTGGTGTGGGAGGCGAGCGATGCCTGGGCACTCGACAGTCTGCTGGATGATGAGGGGCTCAGTCGGCAGGTACCTATCCGGGTCTCCAGCTTCGAGCAGGCGCTGCATATCGCAGCCCAGTCTGACCACGAACTGATCGCGGTGGTGCCCTCCTATTGCGCCAGCTATGCCCGCCAGCACCACGACAATCTGATCTCCTTGCCGCTGCCGCTGGATGAAACCCTCTATCGGCAACTCGACATTGCCTTCATCCTGATCTGGCACAAGCGCAACAACCACAACACCAAGGTGCTGTGGCTGCGCGACGAGATCAAACGGCTTTACCACCAGCATATCGGGACCGCTGGGGCGGGTTAACCCTGGCCTCTACCTCGCAGGGCCAGAAAAACGGCTATAAGCATAGGAATGGGCAAGGCGGGGTCATGGATGATGAGAGTCGGGATATGGCTGTTATGGTTGCTCTGTATGCCGGCCTGGGCACAGGGCTGGCACCTGCAGGCGGGGGAGGAGGGCATACTGCTGTGGAGCCGGGCTCATCCTCCAGGCGCTTTTCTGGCTTTGCGCCTGGAGATGAACGTGGCCGCTCCGCCCTCGGCGCTGCTGGCCGTGCTGCGTGATACCGCCCACCATCAGGAGTGGCTGCCCCAGAGCCTGGAGGTAAGAGTACTGGCCAAGCCGGCACCCGATGAAGATCTGGTCTATACCCGGCTCTCTGCGCCCTGGCCGGTACAGGAGCGGGAGCTTATCACCCACTCCCGCCTGCAACGCCTGCCAAATTGTGCTCTGGTGCTGACGGTATGGGCCGCCCCTGATGCTCTGCCGCCTTATCCCGGTCGGGTGCGGATCCGCACCAGTGAAGGACGCTGGGAGGCGGTGCCGCAACTCAACGGCACCACCCTGATACGCCTCGAAACCTATACCAACCCGGGTGACAACCTGCCTGGTTGGCTCATCAACCCCATCGCAGCCCAGGCCGCGCTGGACAGTTTTCGGGCCATCCGCCGTCTGATGGAGGCCATCCCGCCCGAACCTTGCCCTTGCGCCCGCATGCGGCAGGGGCGTCAGGTTGGGCTGTGCGGCAGCCATCCATGAACCCCGTTGGAGCAGGGGAGTGGTTGAGCCACCTGCACCGTGAAATGCTGCTGTCAAGGAGTGAGCCGGATCCCCGCCGTCAACGCAAATGCGGCCAGGATCCGGTGTCGGATCCGTTGGTTTATGGCATAATCAGCCACCGGTGAGCGCAAGTTCCGCCATGTGCGGGGGTTGTGAGGTTAAAATCATCGGCGGTAAGGACTTTTTCCTTTGACTATCAGTTGTTGGACCTATAATATTCGCGCCCTATGCAAAAGGTGAAGTTGCCCGTAAAGGTTGATCCAGTCCGTAGTGCCTCGAAGCTGCTCGATTATGTCGGGATAGTGGAAAAGTCGCAGATGCCCAGGCTGGAGGAATCAACCGCAGGCTTGCAGAGTGATATCGATGTATCGCTGCACTTTGGCAAAGATGTCCAGAAGTTGACCGTTATGAAAGGCACTGCCCATGCCAAGGTTGACCTGGTTTGCCAGCGTTGTGGAGAGACGTTCGAGCATCTCTGTGAAGCTGAATTTATCTACACTCCGCTGTTCGAGAGAACAAACGAGGAAGAACTGCCGGAAGCTTATGAGCCCATTGAGTTGGACGAAAACGGCGAGATGGATCTTCATCAAATCCTGGAGGATGAACTCATCCTCTCGTTGCCGCAGGTGGCCATGCATCCCATGGATGCTTGCCCGCGCGGTAACATGGAGATGACCTGGGGTGAAATCGAACCTGCTGATGAGCGGCCGAATCCCTTTGCAGTTCTTGAAGAGCTTAAACGTAAGTGAATTTAGGAGTTAGCCTACAATGGCCGTACAACAGAACCGTAAAACCCGTGCCAAGCGTGGCATGCGTCGTTCCCACGATGCGCTGACCACCGCTGCCCTGACTGTTGATCAGACCAGTGGCGAAATCCATCGTCGTCACCACGTGACTGCCGATGGTTTCTACCGCGGTAAAAAGGTAATCGCTTAAGGATTGCCTTTGTCTACGCAAACTGTCGCGCTAGACATCATGGGGGGAGATATTGGCCCCTCGGAAACAGTGCCTGCCGCCGTGCAGGCACTGTCTCTTTTACCCCAGTTAAAACTGATCCTGGTTGGTGACCAACACCAGGCCACCCCTCTTTTGCAGCAACATGGCTTGCTGAATCACCCCCGCGTTCGTTTCGTGCATGCATCCCAGGTGGTTGGCATGGGCGACAAACCTATCGTGGCGCTGCGCACCCTGAAAGACTCCTCCATGCGGGTCGTCCTCAATCTGGTGAAGGCCGGCGAGGCCGATGCCTGCGTCAGCGCCGGCAATACCGGTGCGCTGATGGCCATGGCCAAGTGCGTGCTCAAATCCCTGCCCGGGGTCGACCGACCCGCCCTCATCAAGGCGCTGCCCACCCTTTCCGGCAAACGTACCGTGATGCTGGATCTTGGCGCCAACGTCAGCTGCGATGCCGATACCCTGCTGCAATTTGCGGTGATGGGCGCCGTGGTGGCTGAAAAGGTGGAGGGCATTGCCACTCCCAGGGTGGCCCTGCTCAACGTGGGGGAGGAGGAGATCAAGGGCAACGACCTGGTGCGCCACAGTGCCGAGTTGCTGCGTCAGTGCCAGGCGCTCAACTTCGTCGGTTTTGTCGAAGGGGACCGGATCTTCAGCGGCGAGTGCGATGTGATCGTCTGCGACGGTTTTGTCGGCAACGTGGCCCTCAAGACGGCGGAAGGGGTCGTGCGGATGATGGCCCAACTGGCCGGATATCCCCGCAAAAAACGCAGTTTTCTTGGTCGTATCGCCGGATTTATGTTCAAACGGCGTTTTTCTTACCTGAACCCCGACCAGTATAACGGTGCAAGTCTGTTAGGATTGCGCGGCATTGTGGTAAAAAGCCACGGGCGGGCCGAACGGCGCGCCCTGTGTAACGCGATCCTGCTGGCCGCGCAAGAGGCCAAGCATCAACTTCCATTGCAAATAGCAGATCGCCTTGAATCTGTCTTTTCCGACAGGGATCTATAAGAACTCTATGCATAGCAAAATTTTGGGTACTGGCAGTTATCTGCCGAACTCGGTACGCACCAATGCCGATCTCGAACAGATGGTGGAAACCAGCGACGAGTGGATTGTGGAGCGTACCGGGATCCGTGAACGTCGCATTGCCGGTGCCGATGAAACCGTCGCCACCCTGTCTCACCAGGCCGCTCTGCGCGCCCTGGACGCGGCGGGCCTGACCGCTGCCGATCTCGACATGATAGTGCTGGCCACCACCAGTGCCGAGAACGCCTTCCCGGCCGCCGCCTGTGAATTGCAGGGCCTGCTCGGGGTGCAAGGGATCCCGGCCTTTGATGTGGCCGCCGCCTGTGCCGGCTTTACCTATGCGCTCTCCATCGCCGATCAGTTCGTCAAATCCGGTGCCGCCCGCCACGTACTGGTGGTCGGGGCCGATGTGCTGTCGCGCATGTGCGATCCGCAAGATCGCGGCACTATCATCATTTTTGGTGACGGGGCAGGGGCCGTGGTGATCGGCGCCAGCGAAACGCCGGGCATTCTCTCCACCCATCTGCATGCGGATGGCCGTTACGGCGATCTGCTCAAGCTGCCGCAGCCGCGCCGCGGCATGCCGGGGGCCGAGCTTGAAGCCTACATGTACATGAAGGGCAACGATGTGTTCAAGGTGGCGGTCACCCGTTTGAGCGAGATCGTCACCGAAACCCTGGCCGCCGCCGGCATTGCGCCGAGCGAGCTGGACTGGCTGGTGCCTCATCAGGCCAACTTCCGCATCATCAGCGCCACCGCCAAGAAGCTTGGCATGGGGCTGGACAAGGTGGTGCTGACCCTCGACAAGCACGGCAACACCTCAGCCGCCTCCGTGCCCATCGCCTTCGATGAAGGGGTACGTGACGGCCGGATCAAACCGGGCCAGCTGGTATTGCTGGAAGCCTTCGGCGGTGGTTTTGCCTGGGGCTCGGCGCTGGTTCGCCTCTGATCGTCGTCGGGATGAGCAATCTGGCTCATCCTGCCGCTCTCATTTTTGTCTTATCTAAAGGAATCAATGATGACCCAATTTGCCATTGCCTTCCCGGGACAGGGCTCCCAAACCGTCGGCATGCTGGCCGAGCTGGCTGAACAACATGCCGTGATCAAGGAGACCTTCGCCGAGGCGAGCCAGGTGCTGGGTTATGACCTGTTTGCCCTGGTGATGGATGGTCCGGCCGACGATCTGAACAAGACCTGGCGCACCCAGCCTGCTTTGCTGACAGCCTCTGTCGCGCTGTGGCGCCTGTGGCAACAGCAGGGTGGGGCAACCCCCGCCGTGATGGCTGGCCACAGCCTGGGTGAGTACTCCGCCCTGGTGTGCAGCGGTGCACTGGCCTTTGCCGATGCGGTCAAACTGGTCGAGCTGCGTGGTCTGGCCATGCAGGAAGCCGTGCCGGAAGGCACCGGTGCCATGGCCGCCATCATCGGGCTGGACAATGACGCCATCGCCGCCAACTGCGAAAAAGCCGCACAAGGACAGGTGGTCTCCCCGGTCAACTTCAACTCTCCGGGCCAGGTGGTCATCGCCGGCCACAAAGAGGCCGTCGAGCGCGCCAACGTGCTGATGAAAGAGTCCGGCGCCAAGCGTGCGCTGCCGCTGCCGGTCTCCGTGCCTTCTCACTGCGCCCTGATGAAACCTGCCGCAGAAAAATTGGCAGCTGCGCTGGACGGGATCGAGATCAAGGTTCCTGCCATCGCTGTCATCAATAATGTCGACGTATTCTGTGAACAGGATCCGGCCGCCATCAAACAGGCTCTGGTGCGTCAGCTGTTCAGCCCGGTTCGTTGGACCGAGACTGTCGAGCGGATGGCCAATGAGGGGGTTACCCTCGAGATCGAGATGGGACCGGGCAAGGTATTGACCGGGCTCGCCAAGCGCATCGACAAGCGCGTGGAAGGTATTCATGCCAACGACGCCGCCTCTTTCGAGCAGGCGCTGGCCCAGATCAAGTAAACAGGAGCAAGTAATGAGCTTTACCGATAAGGTTGTGTTGGTGACCGGTGCCAGTCGTGGCATCGGCCGTGCAATTGCCGAAACTTTTGCGGCCCGTGGCGCCAAAGTCGTCGGCACGGCGACCAGCGAGAGCGGCGCCGAGGCGATCAGCGCCTATCTGGGTGAACAGGGTTGCGGCATGGCACTGAACGTGACCAGCCAGGAATCCATCGAAGCCGTCTTCGCCGCCATCAAGGCGCGTTTTGGCGACATCGACATCCTGATCAACAACGCTGGTATCACCCGTGACAACCTGCTGATGCGGATGAAGGACGATGAGTGGAACGAGATCATCGACACCAACCTCACTTCCCTGTATCGACTGAGCAAACCGGTGCTGCGCGCCATGATGAAGAAGCGCAATGGCCGCATCATCAGCATCGGCTCCGTGGTGGGCACCATGGGCAATGCCGGTCAGGTCAACTATGCGGCCGCCAAGGCGGGGCTGGTTGGTTTTACCAAGTCGCTGGCCCGTGAAGTGGCCTCCCGCGGCATTACCGTGAACGCGGTTGCCCCCGGTTTCATCGAGACCGATATGACCAAGGCGCTCAATGAAGAGCAGCGTGCCGGCATCATGAGCCAGGTGCCTGCCGCTCGTCTGGGCGATCCAAAAGAAATTGCCGCTGCTGTGGTATTCTTGGCATCGGATGATGCCGCCTACATCACTGGCGAAACCCTGCATGTTAATGGCGGGATGTACATGGTGTAATCAATTTGTCGTGAGATCTGTTCAAATTTGCGATAGTACGCCGAAGTTTGGCGAATTTCGTGGTTTGACCAGCGGCAAGCCACTTGCAAACTCACGTCAATTGAATAAACTACCCCAACCAGACGCAATAGCGTATTTTTAAAGGAAAATTCAGGTCATGAGCAACATCGAAGAACGCGTAAAGAAAATCATCATCGAACAACTGGGTGTTAAAGAAGAAGACGTTAAGAACGCTGCCTCCTTCGTCGACGACCTGGGCGCTGACTCTTTGGATACCGTTGAACTGGTAATGGCGCTGGAAGAAGAATTCGATACCGAAATTCCTGATGAAGAAGCCGAGAAGATCACCACTGTTCAAGCGGCTATCGACTACATCACCGCTAATCAGGAATAAGTTCCTGTTCTGAAAGAAGCGGCCCAAGGGCCGCTTCTTTTATGTTTACCCCTTTTCAAAACACCTCTCGGAGACTACCTCAGTGTCAAAACGCAGAGTCGTGGTGACCGGCTTGGGGATGCTTTCCCCGGTAGGCAACACTGCCGAATCCAGCTGGCAAGCCCTGCTCAACGGGCAGAGCGGCATTTCTCCCATCGAACACTTTGATGCCAGCGAGTTTGCGACCCGTTTCGCAGGCCAGGTCAAGGATTTCGATCCCGAGCAGTACGGTATCAACCGCAAAGAAGCTCGCAAGATGGACCTCTTCATCCAGTACGGTATCGCCGCAGGCATACAGGCGCTGGATGATGCCGGTCTCGTCATCAACGAGGCAAATGCCGAGCGCGTCGGTGTGGCGATCGGTTCCGGTATCGGCGGCCTGGGTCTGATTGAACAGAACCACAGCAGCCTGGTCAACGGCGGCCCCCGCAAGCTGAGCCCCTTCTTCGTACCGTCCACCATCATCAATATGGTGTCCGGTCATCTCTCCATCATGAAGGGTCTGCAAGGGCCGAACATCGCCGTGACCACCGCCTGCACCACAGGTACCCATGCCATCGGCATGGCCGGCCGGATGATCGCCTACGGTGATGCGGACGTGATGGTGGCCGGCGGCGCCGAGAAAGCCTCCACCCCGATGGGGATGGGCGGTTTTGCGGCGGCCAAGGCGCTCTCCAACCGCAACGACGAACCTACCAAGGCCAGCCGTCCGTGGGATAAAGATCGCGACGGTTTCGTGCTGGGTGATGGCGCCGGGGTGCTGGTGCTGGAAGAGTACGAACATGCCAAGGCCCGCGGCGCCAAGATCTACGCCGAGCTGGTCGGTTTTGGCATGAGTGGCGATGCTTATCACATGACGGCGCCTCCCGCTGACGGCAACGGTGGCGCCCGCGCCATGCAAAATGCCATCAAGGATGCCGGCATCGCCCCCGAGCAGGTGGGCTACATCAACGCCCACGGCACGTCCACCCCCCTGGGTGACGTGGCCGAACTGCGCGGAATGAAAGCGGTGTTTGGCGAGCATGCCAAATCCCTGATGATCAGCTCCACCAAGTCGATGACCGGTCACCTGCTGGGGGCTGCCGGTGCCATCGAGGCGATCATCACGGTACTGGCGCTGCGCGATCAGATGGCGCCGCCTACCATCAACCTGGACAACCCGGATGATGAGTGCGATCTGGACCTGGTGCCTCATGTTGCCAAGGCTGGCAACTTCGAATATGCCCTCTCCAATTCCTTCGGTTTTGGTGGCACCAATGGCTCACTGATCTTCAAACGCGTATAATTCGCCCTGGGCGGATAGTATGGGCCCGATACGACAGTATCGGGCCTTTTTTATCGGAGGGATCCTTTTGCTGATCAATGGAATACCGACAGACAGCGTTTCCGCCATGGATCGTGGCCTGGCATATGGCGATGGTCATTTCACCACCTTGCTGGTCAAGGATGGTCGCCCCGTCTGGTGGCCGGCTCACCTGGCACGGCTGCAGCAAGCGAGCGTCAGACTCGGCCTTGCCGAGCTGGACTGGCAACAGCTTGGTGACGAGGTCGCCGGGATGGCTCGCGACCAGACGCTGGCGGTGATCAAGGTGATGCTGACCCGAGGCAGTGGTGGCCGGGGGTATGATGGCACTGCCTGTCATGCACCGACCCGGATCCTGTCGCTGGCTGCTTACCCGGCTCACTACCCGGCGTGGCAGCAAACCGGTATTCCACTGCTGGTGTGCCAGCAACGACTGGGCGACGCCCCCATGCTGGCGGGCCTCAAGACCCTTAACCGGCTGGAGCAGGTGCTGCTGAAAAGCGAACTTGCTGCGCGTTCGGGAGTCGAAGGTATAGTCTTGAACAGCCGGGGATTTCTGGTAGAAGGGGTCAGTGCCAATCTGTTTTGGCGCCGTGGCAGAACGGTGTTTACGCCAGATCTTGCCCACTGCGGCATAGACGGCATCATGCGGCGCCATGTGATGGCGATGCTAAAACAGATGAGCATTGAACTGCGTGTCGTGGAGGCTCCGCTGGAGTCACTGTGGCAGGCCGAAGAGGTATGGCTGACCAATACCCTGATGGGCATAGTGCCGGTGACCGGCATCGGGGAGACCCAATATGCCAGTCCGGTATTGATCCGCCGTTTACAGGAGCGTTTGGTCATTGAAGTTTAATCGGCTTTACACCCTGCTCGCGGGCGCGGCGCTGACAGTTGCTGTGGCCGGGGGCTATGTACATTACAAATGGCAGCAGGTGGAGACGCTCACCAACAAGGGGCCGACCCGCCTCTTTACCGTCGAGAAGGGGGCCCATGCGGCGCGCCTGATCGCCGAACTGGGGGAGGGGGAAACCAGCCCCTGGGCGGTGCGGCTCTGGCTGCGCGGTCACCCCGAGCTGGTTGCCATCAAATCCGGCACCTATGAAATCAAGGAGGGGGCTCCCCTCAAGGAGACCCTCTCCCTGTTCGCCTCCGGCAAGGAGTTTCACTTCAGCCTGACCTTCGTCGAAGGATCCCGTTTCGAGGATTGGCTGAAGCAGCTGGCCAGCGCCCCTTATCTGGAGCGTTTGACGGTGGAGCAGAGCGAGGCGGATCTGGCCCAGGAGCTTGGCATCGACAATGGCAAGCTGGAGGGGTGGTTCCTGCCGGAAACTTACGCTTATACCACCCATGCCAGCGATATTTCCATCCTGCGCCGCGCCTATCAGGACATGCGGGCCTTCCTGCAGCAGAGCTGGGACAAGCGCCAGGCCAATCTGCCTTACAAGACCCCTTACGAGGCGCTGATCATGGCCTCGATCATCGAGAAAGAGACCGGTCAGCCGGAAGAGCGGGCCCAGATTGCCTCGGTGTTCGTCAATCGTCTGCGCCTTGGCATGAAGCTGCAGACCGATCCCACCGTCATCTACGGGGTGAAGGACAGGTATGATGGCAATATCCGCCGCAGCGACCTGACCGATGTGAACCCCTACAACACCTATGTGATCGACGGCTTGCCGCCCACGCCCATCGCGATGCCGGGCAAGGCTTCCATCGAGGCGGCGCTCAACCCCAAATCGACCGACTACCTCTATTTTGTCGCCAAAGGGGGCGGTGCCCACTACTTCTCCAAGACCCTCGATGAACACAATCGGGCGGTCCGCGAATACATATTGAAGAAACCCTAATGTCTAAATTTATCGTGATTGAAGGACTGGAAGGAGCAGGGAAGAGCTCCGCGGTACGTTATGTGACCGACTATCTGCATGGCCACGGCGTGGCACGGATCGAGTGTACCCGTGAGCCGGGTGGTACCCCGCTGGCCGAGCGGATGCGGGCCATCGTCAAGGAAGTGCACGACGAGCGCCTCACCATTGAAGCCGAACTGTTGCTGATGTACGCCTCCCGGGTACAGCTGGTCGAGACCCGCATCAAGCCGGCGCTGGCCGCCGGCATCTGGGTGGTGGGCGATCGCCACGATCTCTCGTCCCAGGCCTATCAGGGCGGTGGTCGCGGCATCGATGCCAATCTCATCGGCGCCATCAAACGGGCCGTGCTCGGCGACTTTAAACCGGATCTGACGCTCTATCTCGACATCGATCCCGCCATCGGCCTGCAGCGGGCCCGCCACCGAGGTGAGCTGGACCGGATCGAGCTCGAGCAACTCAGCTTCTTCGAACGCACCCGCCAGCGCTATCTGGAATTGGCTGCCGCCGATGAGTCAATCAAGGTGATCGATGCCGGCCAAGCGCCGGAGCAGGTCAAGGCGGCCATCGAGACTGCATTGGCCCACTATCTGAAAGATGAGCCCTCATGTATCCCTGGTTGATCCCGGACTGGCATGCCTTGAGTCAGACCGCCGCGGCCGGTCGACTCGGTCACGCCTGGTTGCTGCTCGGCGATCCCGGTCTTGGCAAGGAGCAGCTTGCGGAACAATTGGCGCGCTTGCACCTCTGTCATCGGCCCGATCGGGGTGAGCCCTGTGGGCAATGTCACTCCTGCCAGCTGTTTGAGAAGGGCCATCATCCGGATCTGGGCACCCTGACGACGGAGAGCAAGACCATCGGGGTCGAGGCCATCCGCGAGATCTGTTCACGCCTGCAGAATTCGGCCCAGCTTGGCCGCGGCAAGGTGGTGATCATCCCGGATGCGGAGCGCATGACGGAGTCTGCCGCCAACGCCCTACTCAAAACCCTGGAAGAACCGGCTGGCGACAGCTTGCTGCTGCTGATCGCCTCTCAGGTTTCCCGTCTGTTGCCGACCATTCTCAGTCGCTGTCACAAACATGTCTGCCAGTTGCCTGCCGAAGGTGAGACGGTGCGCTGGCTGGCCGAGCAGGGTCATCAGGCCACGCTGGCCCAGGTACGGATCTGCCAGGGGGCGCCGCTGCGGGTGCTGCGCTATATCGAAGAGCAGCAAGACAGTGCCCGCCGGGATCTGCTGGAGAGTTTCCTCGCGCTGGCACAGACGCCGACCCGGGCCAACCACGTGTGCGGTCTGCTGGCGACCGATACCCAGGTCAGGCTGCACTGGTTGCAGCTGTTCTTGTGCGATGCTCTCAAGACGCAGGCCGGTTGTGGTCATCATCAGCTGGCGATGCCGGATCTGACGGCGCTCAGCCAGCAACTGGCCGAGCTTCATTCCAGCGAGAAGCTGCTGGAAGGGGAGCAACAGCTGGTCGAGCTGAAGATGGCCTGCCAGCCGGGACAGCTCTCCAATCCCACCATCCATCTGATGAACTGGCTGACTCGCTGGTTATAGATCTCGCTACAAAGGTTTTATATGTTACTCGTTGATTCCCATTGTCATCTCGATCGCCTGAGCTATGGCAGCAAGCAGACCAATATGGCCGATGTACTGGCCAAGGCCGCCGAGCAGAACGTGGGATATTTTCTGTGCGTAAGTGTCACCCAGGCGCAGTTCCCGACCATGCTGGAAGCGATCGCCCCATATCCTCAGGTATTTGCCTCCTGTGGCGTGCACCCTCTCAACCAGGAACCTGGCGTCGATGCCGCCTTGTTGCTGACCCAGGCGGCAGATAAAAGGGTGGTGGCCATCGGCGAGACCGGGCTCGACTACTTCTATTCGCCGGAGAACAAGGAGGTACAACAGGCTTCCTTCCGCGAGCATATCCGGGTGGCCCGCGCTCTGAACAAGCCCCTCATCATCCATACCCGTGATGCCCAGCAGGATACCCTGCAGATCATGCGCGAAGAGGGGGCCGAGCAGGTCGGCGGGGTGTTGCACTGCTTCACCGAGTCGCTCGAGATGGCCGAGGCGGCCATGGCGATGGGTTTTTATATCTCCATCTCCGGCATTGCCACTTTCAAGAATGCGGCAGCTCTGCAGGCAGTGGTCAAGGCGCTGCCGCTGGAGCGGCTGCTGGTTGAAACCGACTCACCTTATCTGGCGCCAGTTCCGCACCGGGGCAGGGAGAACGAGCCGGCCTTCGTGCGCGACGTGGCCCAGTTCATCGCGGATCTGCGGCAAATGCCGCTGGCCGAATTGGCGCAAGCGACCAGTCACAACTTCTTCGAGTTGTTCAAGCTGGCAAAGCGATAACAAACAACGCCCCGCATAGCGGGGCGTTTTACTATGACAATCAGCTATGATGACCCATCCAAAAACGATCACAGCAAGTCGTTATCTCTCACTTGGTATCGTGGATACTGATGAGATCAAATCCCCAACCCTGATAAAACGGAGCAGGGATGAGAGGGAGCTGAGGAATAAATGAGGAGGCTGAAATAGGTTAAAAGGACTCTTCATAAGTATCGATAATATTCATTATCGATACTTGATAGATCTGCAAGATCCTGTAAGATCCAACGAAACTCCGCATTAAATCATATAGTTAAGTGAACTACCCACACATCCAGGCCCAAACTCAACAGGCTTTGCAGAGTGTCTTCGATCCTCAGTTGAACAGCCGGGCCAGACGCTTCCTGCGCAGCGCCAAAGCCGACTCCACCCTCAATGCCTATCAGGCCGATACCCGCATCTTCGTGTTCTGGTGTCAGCTGCATGGGCTCGATCCGCTGCAGACCACCCATCATGACATCATGAACTTCCTGGCGGATCAGGCCGATGGCATCCTGGCTGACTGGGTCTGGCTGGACAAGGAAGAGGGGATGGGGGAGCTGCGTAACGGTGAACCCCGCAAGCCGGCCACCCTGGTAAGACGGCTCGCCGGTATTCGTTATGCTTTCAAGCAGAAGGGGATCCACCCCATGCCGACCGAGCACGCGGAGATAAAGGAGATGATGCGGGGCATAGTGCGGCTCGGAGACAACCGCAAACGAAAAACGGGTGCACTGACCCTGAAACCACTGGCTTGTGTGCTCGATGAAATCGACACCGGCAATCTGGCGGGGCTGCGGGATTACACCCTGTTGTTGCTGATGTTCAGCGGCGCCTTGCGACGCTCGGAGGCCGCAAGGATTGAAGTGGATGATCTCGACTTTGTGGGGCAGGGGATCCGTCTTCGGCTCAAACCCAGTAAACATCAACTGCATGAAACGGAGATCGCCCTGGTGCCCGGCAAACAATATTGTCCGGTGTCGGCACTGGCGCGCTGGCTCAAACAGAGCAGGATCAGCGAGGGCGCCCTGTTTCGCCGCATGAATCGCTGGGGTCAGCTCATGCAGGAGCCGCTCGGTCCGCAGGGTATCAATCTGATGATCAAGCGGCGTACCGGTCAAGCCATCGACGATCTCCAGGTCAGTGGCCACAGCCTGCGCCGCGGCTTCATCACCTCGGCGGTCACTGCCGGCAAACCGATGAACAAGATCATCGAGGTCACCCGTCACAAGGACATCCGCACCTTGCAGGAGTATTTCGACGATGCCCACAAGTTCTCGGATCACGCCCTGGATGGCTTGCTGTAAGATAACCGCGTCACTCGTTTTTTTATGTTAAATGATATCTTGTTGAGCCAATGATATATTTGCAGCGCACTGCACTCACCCCATCAAGAGGGGGAGAGTCAGGCTTCTCACGTTCGTCAGCGAATGGTGAAGAATCGATGAGAGATAACAGGTGATAAGAATCAAAGTTGCAAGGTGATATGAGCCAGGAAATGAAAGTGAGCAGTGCGCAAGACAACGCCGAGCGGCAGCGCCAGCACGTGAAACGCAAACAGGAAACTCACAGCCGATTGCAATGCTGGATCAGCAATCGCCACGCCGAACGGTTGGCCATGTTGGGGTCGCAACTCGAAGACAGCCAGGCCTCTCTCATCGAGCAGGCCATCGATCTGCTCTATCAACATGAGCTGGAACAGGAACAAGCCGCGCCGCATGTCGAAGTACCAGAGCCGGCAGAGGTGCTCGAGTAAACGCACCGGCAGCATGATGCTTCATTGCTAGATGCGAACGGCGAGCATAAAAAAAGCCAGGTACGAATTCCTTGTACCTGGCATAGGGGAATTGGCTCCTTGCAGAGCCGTGCGCTAACTGGTGTTCGGATAGCCTTAAGCTTAGACAAGGCTCAAGGCTTTTCAAGATCCACGTAAAAGTTCAACCGGAGTGTGGGTTTTCCTGCTCCGGCCACACTCGTTACACGAACAGATTGTTGTCGCGCACCAGCTCGCGGGGCAGGGCATTCTTGACCCGGCTGCCCACCCATTTCCCCATACCCAGGGTATGACCCTGATAACGGACGATCACCTCGCCAGTTCCGGCGGCTTGCTCCGGCCACACATCCCGCCCCATCATGAACTCCCGCGCATCAGCAATGCCGAGCTCGACGAATCCCTTGCTCGCACCGTCGCCATAGGCCAGCGCCCACTCATGGGTCAGCCGATAACCCTTCTTGAAGGTTTCCGCCAGTTTCAGCCCGATGCGATCGAAACGCAGCTTGCCCTGCACCTGTTCGAACAGCTGGGGGAAGAGCCAGATCTCCTCGCTGCGGCCAAACAGATTTCCCTGTGGCACGACCCCGAAGGCGGCTTCAATCTCGCGCAGCATGGGCTCGGACTCTTTGGCCGGCAGCGGCGAGAAGGGGAATTTGCCGAGCTTGCCCGGTTTGAACATGGTGTTGGGCACGGAGTGGTGCTTGCGCAATCTGGCAACGAAAAAGCCTTCACTGTCGAAGATTTGGGGCCAAACGTGCAGGTATCCTTCCGGTGTGCAGGCCTGTTCTGCAGTGGGGAAGAGATCGGCCAGCGAGTCAACGCTGAACGCATCGCCGAACTTGTCCAGCAGTGACTGACAGACGGCCTGGTTCTCCTGCAGGCTCAAGGTGCAGGTGGAGTAGACCAGCACACCGCCCGGTTTGAGGGCATGAAAGGCACTCTCCAGCAAGCCTTGTTGCACCGCTGCGATCTCGTCGATGCTCTCGATGCTCCAGTTGCGCAAGGCGTCTTCATCCTTGCGCACCGTGCCCTCGCCGGAGCAGGGGGCGTCCAGCAGGATGGCATCGAAGGTCTCCGGCAACCACTGGCCGAATACTTTCGCATCGAAATGAGTCATGCCTACGTTGGTCACGCCGCAGCGCTGCAGATTGGCGCTGAGCACCTTGAGCCGGCTGCTGGAGTACTCGTTGGCAACCAGCATGCCCTGGTTGTTCATCAAGGCCGCGATCTGGGTGGTCTTGGAACCGGGCGCCGCCGCCGCGTCCAGCAACATGCCGTCGCGCCGGGTCTGCTGGCAGGCAAACAGGGCGGTGACCGGCAGCATGGAGCTCGCCTCCTGAATGTAGAAGAGGCCGCTCAAATGCTCGGCAGTGTTGCCAAGAGGCACGCTCTCGTCTTCGCGGCTGAGCCAGAAGCCGGTGTCGCACCAGGGCACGAGATCGAGCTGCCAACCGAGCGGCTGCATCCGCGCCACAAATGCCGCCACCGAGATCTTCAGGGTGTTGACCCGGATGCTGCGCCGCAGCGGTCGTCGACAACTGGCCACGAACTCATCCATGGAGAGGTGCGCTGGCATGATGGCCGCGATATGGCGCAAGAAGTGATCGGGAAGATAGGTGTTGTCGTGCACGGTGCAGTCTCGTTGACCGAAAAAGAGGGGCGACATCTTATCACAAGGGTAGGAATATTCTGAAAGCGCGGCGGGTAAAAACAAGCCCGGCACTGTGCCGGGCTTGAGTGAGCGTGGGTGAGGGGAGAGATCAGGGCTGGATGCGAGGGCTCCACTCCTGCCACTCTTTTTCCGCCTTGGCATGCAGCGGGTAACTGTGGCCGGCCTTGACGGTCGGCCCCATCTCTTTCTCCGGCGTATTGAAGGCGATGCCGCCGGCGAGCAGGCTCTGCACCGTCTCCACCTCGATGGTGCCACCGGTCAGGCCGATATCCGCCTTGACCCCGGAGACGTTCCAGAAGCGGGAGTTGGCCCGCACCAGATGGGCGTACTCCTGCTCCACGTTGACGTCGATCAACACTTCGCTGCCATCGCGGGCCAGCGCTACCTTGGTCACGCTGCCCACCACCATCTTGCGAAACAGCAATGGGCTGCCGACGCTCAAGCCGTTGACCGACGCGCTCTTGAGGGTGAGCGCCAGGCCGGCCGGGCCGCTTTGGCTGAGGGGGAAGCGCTCCTTGCCCGCGCCCTGACCGGGCTGCGCCTCCACAAAGGCGCCCTTGATCAGGGTATCGAGGTGGGCCACGCCGCCCAGCCCCAGCTTGGCCTGGACCAGGGTAAAGCGGGCGCCAGACTGCAGGAAGCGCGCGGCATACTGACCATCCAGCTCGGCCTTGAAGATCACCTGGCCCAGGGTCGGCTCCAGCTCAATCTGTTCAATCTTGCCGATGTCGACCCCGCGGTAGCGGATCGGGCTGCCGACCCCGAGTCCCGGGTTGCTGTCGGCCACCAGGGAGAGGGTCCGTACCTTGGCCTTCGCCTGCTCCTTGCTGTCAAACAGCTGGTGACTGCTGCGGCCCGTGCCGAGCCGATCGAATTCGATGGCGCCGCGCAGCAGGGTGGCGAGGTTCCCCACCTTGACCTGCACGCCATCCACCCGTACCCGGGTATCCAGCGCCGGCTTTTTCCAGAATTGCGGCTGCTGCTCCAGCAAGGGGGCATAGACACCGGCGATCTCGAGTTCGATCTCCACCCCCTCCTTGGCGGCGCGCAGCGCGTTGACCTTACCGGCCTCGAGCCCCAGATAGAGCACGGGGGAGCCGATGCCGATGCCGTCAGCCTGCTCCGCCTTCAACATCCAGCGCCGGGGCTTGGCATCCCGGGTACCGAGCAGGGCCAGCTCCTGGCTGGGATAGAGCCGGTTGACCCGCTCGCCAGCGGGCGCCTGCACCAGCTTGATGCCACCGCCGATCCAGGCGCTGGCCGGGCTGGTTTCCACCTTGATGCCGCTCAGGTCGGCATCGATCTGCAGCGGCGTCGCCCGATAGAAACGGGCCCGGTTGAGCAGATGCTGATACTGGCTCTGCACGACCAGGGCCACGCTGGCGTTGCCGCCGCCATCCAGGGTGAGCTGGCTTATCTGACCCACCTGCAGGCCCTTGTACCAGAGCGGTGCCCCTTCGTTGAGGCCGGCCAGATCGTCGGCCTGCAGCACCAGCTTGATGCCACCCGGTTGTTCTTTGCTGCTCAGCGTCATGGCCTTGACCCGCTCGCCCGCCACATAGTCGAGGCGAATGGCCGGTCCCGCCAGCAGGCGATCCGCATGCTTGATGCCGCCAGCGCCGAGGGAGACGCTCTCCCACACCAGACGGCTGTTGCCGGTGATCCGAAACGCCTGCTCCGGGTTGATCAGCGCGGTCACCACCCGGCCCTTGTCGGTCAGGCGAATGGGGTCGATGCGGCCGATCTCGATGCCCTCGAACAGGATGGGCATCCCCTCCTTGATGGGCAGATCTCCCGCCTGGATGTCAATTCGCTCGCCGCGGGCCGCCTCGGCCAAGCCTTTGTAGAGGGTAAAGACCTGGCCTTTCTCCGGCTCCGGAGAGTCCTTGGGAGAGTCGAAGGCGATGCCGCCGCTCAGGATGGAGGTAAGACTGCCGGCCTCCACATTGACCCCTGCCAGGCTGAAGGAGCCCTTGATGCCGCTGATGTTCCAGAAGCGGGTGTCGGCCTTGATGAGGTGTTCAAAACGCGGCTCGATCACCAGATCCAGGATCACGTTCTGGTTCTCTTCGCCAAGGCGGGTATTGATGACGCTGCCCACCTCGATGCCGCGAAAATAGAGTTTGGCGCCGATGCCGACCGAGCCGAGCGAATCGGCGGTCAGGTGCAGCATCCGTCCCTGGGCCTGATAACCGGGGGGAGGGCCGTCCAGCGCGTCGAACTCCTCCTGCAGCGGGTTGTTGTCCCGCCCGGGCTGCAGGTTGATGTAGTTGCCGGAGACCAGGGTATCGAGGCCGGAGATCTCGGTGAGCGACGCCTTGGGGCTCACCAGCCAGAAATCCGAGCCTTTGCGGATGAGCGGGCGGGCCCGGCTGTCAATCTTGGCCAGCACGGCTATCTTGCGGCCATCCTCGGCCAGCTCCAGCTCCTGCACCACCCCGATGGCGACCCCCTGATAGCGCACCTGGGTCTTGCCCGGCAGGATACCGTTGCCCTGGGCGAAGTTGATGCGGATCAGCTGGCCACTGCTGGCAAACTGCTGGTAGATGAAGCCCCCCGCCAGCAACAGGGCGATGAAGGGCAGCAACCAGACGGGTGACAACCAGCGACGTTTCTCAATGACGGGTTCAGCCCCGATCATACCGACTCCTTAATTGGCTGAGATAAACAGCAGTTCAGATAAAGACAAACAGTTTCAGGCATATGTGATGGCCAACCCTAACGGGCCGCCTTGTCCCACAGCAGGCGCGTATCCAGCATGCGGGCCGACATCATGGTCAGCACCACCACGCCGGCAAAAGCGGTTGCGCCGGGGCCGGCCCGCACGTTGAGCAGCACCCCGCGATCCACCAGGGCTACCATCAGCGAGATGACGAACAGGTCCAGCATGGACCAGCGGCCGATGAAATCGATGATGCGATACATGATGAGCTGGCGTTTGCGGCGCACCGGCTTGGTTCGCTGCAGCTGCCAGCAGATCCAGCCCAGCCCCAGGATCTTGCCCACCGGCACTATGATGCTGGCGGTGAGGACGATGGTGGCGATGCCCGACATCTTGCTGCGATAGAGCATCATGATACCGCTGAAGATGGTGTCGGACTGCAACAATCCCTTGTTGTAGAAATGGGTGATGGGCAGCAGGTTGGCGGGCAGCAGCATGAAGCTGGCCAGCGCCAGCAACCCCCAGGACCAGGCCAGGGAGTGGGGGATGCGCACCTGCAGCCGGCTGTGACAGCGAGGGCAGACGCTGCCCGCCTGATAGCGTACCAGCAGGCCGCAGGTGTGGCAGCGGCAGAGCCCCAGTTCACGGGCGCTGGTCTGGGACATGGTCCGGCTCCTCCAGCGGTACTCGCTCCCAGTAGGGGGCCGGGTCAAACAGAATCAGCAGGGTCAGGTTGAGCAGCATCAGGATCCCCAGGCTCAGCAAGCCGCCACCGAGGCGCACATCGGCGATGTCGATCAGCTTGAACAGGGCGACCAGCAGACTGACGATGTAGACCTCCAGCATGGCCCAGTGACGAAACACCTCCACCGCCTTCAAGGTCGGCGCCAGTATGTGCCAGCGCTTGGCAAGGCCGGAGGCCAGCGCAAAGATCCCGAGCAGCAAGCCCACCGGCGCCAGCACGGCGCACCAGAACACCAGCCCCGCCACCCAGATCTCGTGCTCGAGCAGCAGCACCATGATGCCCTTGAGCAAGTTGGCGTCCGAGTTGACGCCGGCCAGGCGCAGGTAGATCAGCGGCTCGAAGAAGGCGGACGGGAGCAACAGGAAGCCGGTGATGGTCAGCGCCATCAGTTGGGAGGGGCGAAATGCATAGCGCCCGTACAGATGCTGGTGACAGCGGGGGCAGTGGGCGTGGCGCCTCAGCGGCAATAACTTGCGTTCGATCAGCAAGTCGCAAGCCGGGCAGACGATCACGGGATTGAGATCCGACATTACGATTCAACCTGTTGAAGGAATTGGTGAAATTTACCCTAAAACCCGCGTCCTGTCTTGCCTGGCGGGGGCATGCCACGAAAGTATGATTGACGTTAACGTAAACGTGATATTAGATAGTCTCACCAGACAAGTGAAAGGAGTCATGATGTCCAGCCTTACCCCCTCGGCAGGCCTGCGTTTTCGCACCGCCCTCGCCAACGAACGCCCCCTGCAGATCGTCGGCACCATCAATGCCTACATGGCGCTGATGGCAGAGCGCAGCGGCTTTCAGGCCATTTATCTGTCAGGTGCCGGCGTTGCCAACGCCTCCTATGGCCTGCCGGATCTCGGCATGACCTCCCTCAATGACGTGCTGATCGACGCCGAGCGCATCACTGCCGCTACCCGTGTGCCGTTGCTGGTCGACATCGACACCGGCTGGGGCGGGGCATTCAACATCGCCCGCACCGTGCGCGCCTTCGAGCGAGCCGGGGTGGCCGCCGTGCACATGGAAGATCAGGTGGCCCAGAAGCGCTGTGGCCACCGGCCCAACAAGGCGGTGGTCTCGCAGGAGGAGATGTGCGATCGCATCAAGGCGGCGGTGGATGCTCGCGAGAATGGCGAGTTCGTCATCATGGCCCGCACCGACGCGCTGGCGGTGGAGGGGATTGGCCCGGCGCTGGAGCGCGCCGCCGCCTACGTGGCCGCCGGGGCCGACATGATCTTCGCCGAGGCGGTGACCGAGCTCGGTCAGTATGACCTGTTCAAGCAGGCGGCCGGGGTGCCCATTCTCGCCAACATGACCGAATTCGGCAAAACCGAGCTGTTCGACAAGGAGGCGCTCGCCGCCCACGGCGTCGACATGGTGCTCTATCCCTTGAGTGCCAGCCGGGCGGCCAATCAGGCGGCCCTCAACGTCTATCAGCACCTTCGCCAGGATGGCCATCAGCGGGCCGTCGTCGACACCATGCAGACCCGGGAGTCGCTCTATGACTTCCTCGGTTATCACCACTACGAGCAGACGCTGGACCGTCTGTTTACATCCAGGGACTAGGAGGAAAGGCAATGGGACAGCAAAAACCGTTGGGTGGCGCCGGCCTGCGTGGCCAGAGCGCAGGGGAGACCAGCATCTGCACTGTGGGCAAGAGCGGCACCGGGCTCACCTATCGCGGCTATGACATCCAGGAGCTGGCCGACGGCGCCCAGTTCGAAGAGGTCGCCTACCTGCTGCTCAAGGGCGAGCTGCCGGACGAGCAGCAGCTCGAAGATTACAAGCGGACCTTGCGCAGCCTGCGCACCCTGCCTGCCGCCCTGCTGGAGGTGCTCGAGCGCATTCCCGCCGACGCCCACCCCATGGATGTGCTGCGCACCGGCTGCTCCATGCTCGGCGATCTGGAGCCGGAAGATGGTTTCGAGCACGAGCATGAAGTGGCGGATCGGCTGCTGGCTGCCTTCCCGGGCATTCTCCTCTACTGGTACAAGTTCAGCCACGACGGAGTACGTATCCCCCTCGACACCGACGAGGAGTGCATCGGTGGCCACTTCCTGGCGCTGCTGCACCAGAAGGCGCCGAGCGAACTAGAGCGCCGGGTGATGCACGTCTCCCTCATTCTCTACGCTGAGCATGAGTTCAACGCCTCCACCTTTGCGGCGCGGGTCTGCGCCTCGACACTCTCTGACATGTTCTCCTGCGTCACCGCGGCCATCGGCACCCTGCGCGGCCCGCTGCACGGCGGCGCCAACGAGGCCGCCATGGCGATGATCGAGCCCTGGCAGGATGAGGCCCAGGCACGGCGCGAGCTGCTGGCCAAGCTGACGGCCAAGGAGAAGATCATGGGCTTTGGCCACGCCGTCTATCGCACCTCGGATCCACGCAACGTCATCATCAAGGGGTGGTCGGCCAAGCTGGCCGAGGCAGTGGGCGATGACCGGCTCTATCGCGTCTCCTGCGAGGCGGAAAAGGTGATGTGGGAAGAAAAAGAGCTCTTCCCGAACGCCGACTTCTTCCACGCCAGCGCCTATCACTACATGGGGATCCCGACCAAGCTGTTCACCCCCATCTTCGTCTGCTCCCGGGTCACTGGCTGGTGCGCCCACGTGATGGAGCAGCGCGAACACAACCGGATCATCCGCCCGAGCGCCGATTATGTCGGTCCGGCGCCCCGTCATTTCGTCTCGCTGCAGCAGCGATAAACATGGGCAGCCCTGTCACTCCCTCGCCTCACCCGACCCCGGCAGCACCGGGGTCGATGCGCGCAGACGAGCGGGCAGGGCGCCGTTTCATCACCCTGTTTCATTCACAACAACGATAAGGAAGTCACGATGTCCGCCAACGTCGACGTCAACCACAGACCAGACCCCGATCAGGTGCTGGTCGATATTGCCGATTACGTCTGCAATCACCCCATCACCAGCCAGGCCGCTCTCGATACCGCCCGTTACTGCCTGATGGATACCCTGGGCTGCGGCCTCTTGGCCCTGCGTTTTCCCGAGTGCACCAAGCACCTTGGTCCCATCGTGCCAGGCACCGTCGTGCCCTTCGGCGCCCGGGTACCCGGTACCCAGCTCTGCCTCGACCCGGTCAAGGCGGCCTGGGATATCGGCGCCATCATCCGCTGGCTTGATTACAACGATACCTGGCTGGCCGCCGAGTGGGGTCACCCCTCCGACAACCTGGGTGGCATACTCGCCACCGCCGACTGGCTCTCCCGTACCCGCGTGGCCGAAGGCAAGGCGCCGCTCACCATGAGCGATGTGCTGACGGCCATGGTGAAGGCCCACGAGATTCAGGGGGTGCTGGCGCTCGAGAACTCCTTCAACCGGGTCGGTCTCGATCACGTGGTGCTGGTGAAGGTTGCCAGTACCGCCGTGGTGACCCACATGCTGGGCGGCAGCCGCGATCAGGTGATCGATGCGGTCTCCCAGGCCTGGGTCGATGGCCAGAGCCTGCGTACCTACCGTCATGCGCCCAATGCGGGGTCGCGCAAGAGCTGGGCGGCAGGGGATGCCACCTCCCGGGCGGTGCGCCTCGCCCTTATCACCATGAGCGGCGAGATGGGGTATCCCGGCGCTCTGACTGCCCCCAAGTGGGGCTTCTATGACGTGCTGTTCAAGGGCAACCAGTTCGCCCTGCATCAGGGGTATGCCAGCTATGTGATGGAGAACGTGCTGTTCAAGATCTCCTATCCCGCCGAGTTCCACGCCCAGACGGCGGTGGAGTGCGCCATGAAGCTGCACGAGCAGGTGAAGGGACGCCTCGACGAGATTGACCGCATCGAACTCACCACCCATGAGTCGGCCATTCGCATCATCAGCAAGGTCGGCGCCCTCAACAACCCGGCCGACCGGGATCACTGCCTGCAGTACATGGTGGCGGTGCCGCTCATCTTCGGGCGCCTCATCGCCGAGGATTACGAGGACACCGTGGCCGCCGATCCCCGCATTGATGGGCTGCGCAGCAAGATGGTGGTACAGGAGGACAAGCGCTACAGCCGCGAGTATCTGGAAGCGGACAAGCGCTCCATTGCCAACGCCATCCAGGTCTTCTTCAAGGACAGCACCCACACCGCCAAGGTGGAGGTGGAGTACCCGGTTGGTCATCGTCGCCGCCGCGAAGAGGGGATCCCGCTGCTGGTAGAGAAGTTCCGCCACAACCTGGCCACCCGCTTCCCGGCCAAACGGGCCGAGGCGATCCTGGCCCTTTGCCAGGATGGCAAGCAACTGGCCGCCACCCCGGTGCACGCCTTTATGGATCTGCTGGTGATCTGACCGCTATCTACAGGCAAACAGCGATAAACGAAAAGCGGGCCACTCGGCCCGCTTTGTCATGTCTGCCCGGATGGCTCCCAAGATCAATCCAGCACAGTGTCGTCGCCCGCCAGCAGCGCCTGCATGATGGCCGTCTCGCGGCTGGCGATGGTCTCGAGAAACTCGTTGGCCCGCCCCATGTGGTGACACACCCGGTAACCCCGTTCGACAAAGGTAAACAGCTCGCCCAGTCCCGCCAGATGGGCCGGCCCCGAAATCAGCTTCAAGGTTGCCCCGAGCAGCGGCTTTCTGGCCAGCCGATCCAGGGTCATCCCCAATTCGTTGACCAGTTGCAACTGATGACGGCGGCGCGCTTCCTCACCGACCTCCTGATAGGCGAGGGCATAGGCCTTGGCGTTCAGTCGCGCCATGCTGCCGCTGCGACGCAGCGCCACCACCATCAGGTAGTCGAGCTCCTCAGAGAGGGCATCGAGTTCAATGGCCTGCGCCAGCACCTTGAGACCGGATTCCGGCAACAGCCGCTCGGCGGTCGGCATCACCCGCATCACGTCCGCATCCCGGCGGGCACAGTCCCCCGGCCCGTAGAGGTCGGTCAGGAAGAACTGCGCGGCCGGCCCGTAGCGCTTGCTCTCCAACAGGTCGCGGTGGGTGCGCCCCAGCCGATCGGCCTGCCATTGGCGCAATGCGTCCCTGTCTTGCTGATCCTGCGGATGGGTGCGCATCTGCTCGCGCAGCGCGGCTACCCGGTTGAGCTGGCGATAGAGTCGCGCCAGGGTACTCTCTTCATCCGGTTGCGGGTCATCGAATGGTTGTTGCTGTTGGGTCATCTGCTGCTCTCTTGACCTGTTGCCAATGGCCTGTCACGGATAGACATGACGACAGGCGGCGCCTTGCCGAGGCTCGTCACGTGTTGCCGGCCCAGTGTAACGCGGCGGCAGCCCAGGCGGAATCGATGGAGCTTTTACTCAACAGGCTTTGTTAAGTGAGTCCCAAAAATGTTGCAAATGGCTTTCACTTGTTTGATTCATATGTTTAATATCAATAAATGTTGTCATCGCTCAGAGAGTTAGCATGTTTCTATACGATCCCCTTGCCGGCAGCAGCCTGTCGACCATCCAGGTCAGCCGCCAACACCCGCTGGGCCTCGCCGGCGCCAGACTGGCCGCCGAAGCCATTGCCCAGGACATGAGCGAGGAGTACGAACTCGACTGCGAGTGGGAAGACGAGGAGGAGACCCGCTTGCTGTTTCGTGGCGCCGGGGTCAACGGCTCTTTGTTCCTCACCGACGATACCCTGTCGCTGGAGGTGCGCCTCGGCCTGATGCTGTTGCCGGTGCGCAGCGTGCTGGAGCAGGAGATTCTCGAATACGTCGATCAGCGCCTGCCTTGCCCAACCCGGCGCTGATGAGGCCAATAAATACTGATCCAGCGCAAGAAACAATCATGAAATAACCGATTCCACTATCGTTACCCGGCCTGATATTTATTATTAAAAGGGCCGAACACACTTTGTTTGTTTTATTTTAAGAGGCATGAGAATTGCCTCCATTTTTGTCATGAAACATCATCTTGAATTAATCGCCGTGCAGTTTCACCAACATATAAGTGCTATTTGTTCATTCACTCCTGATCAAGCCAATTCATGAAACGGCAGGAGACAAATAACGCGAAACGATAGGGATAATACATGTCTGTGTGTGAACTCATCTCCTGTGTCGATACCGCCTGGCTGCGGATGGACCGGCCCAACAACTTGATGCAGATCGTCGGCGTGCTGATGTTCGACGGTCAGCTGGATGAAGCCATCTTGCGGGAGAGCCTGCTGCACACAGTTCGGGTACAGCCGCGCTTCGGGCAGAAGGCCAGCCTGGAAGGGGGCGAATACTACTGGCGCACCGATCCCGACTTTGACCTCGACCTGCACCTCAAGCGGGTGATCCTGCCTGGCAAGGCCGGCAAGGCGGAGCTGGAGCGGCTGGTGGCCGACTTTGCCTCCACCCCGCTCAACCACCAGCGCCCGCTGTGGGAGATGCACCTGGTGGATACCTCTCTGGGCGGCCAGGCGCTGGTGGTGCGTTTTCACCACGCCATGGGGGACGGTTTCTCCCTGGTGCGGGCCATGCTGACCATGATGGACGAGAGCCCGGTTGCCCCCCCCAGACCGCAACCCGAGCCGGTGGCCAACGACGACGGCGACGAGGAGCACGATCAGCAGGGCAGTCGCCTGTTGCGGGCCGGCCTCAAGCTGACCGGCACCCTCTGGTCCAAGTACGTCGAGGTGCTGACCCATCCCACCAAGGCGATGGACTACCTCAAGACCAGCCGGGACGTGACCGCCGAGCTTTACACCATCGCCACCCTCTCCGATGACGCCAATACCCGGCTCAAAGGGGAGACCGGCAGCACCAAGCGGGTAGCCTGGTCAGAACAGATCCCGCTGCCGGACGTGAAGGCGGTGGGGCGAGTGCTCGGCTGCTCGGTCAACGATCTGCTGATCGCCGCCACCGCCGGCGCGTTTCGCCACTACCTGCTGGAGCAGGGCGACCAGACCGACATCGACATCCGGGCGCTGGTGCCGGTCAACATGCGCGCCCCGGACGACAAGGGGGCGCTGGGCAATCGCTTCGGGCTGGTGGCGCTGGATCTGCCCCTCAACATCGAGCACCCGCTGCAGCGGCTCTATGCGGTGCGGGATCGGATGCAGGCGCTCAAGTCCTCCCTGCAGCCGGCGGTGGTGCTCAACTTGCTGGAAGTGATGGGCATGGCGCCCAAGGCGGTGCAGCAGCAGGCCATCGACATCCTCTCGGCCAAGGCCAGCGCGGTCATCACCAACGTGCCGGGCCCGCAGCAGACCCTCTATCTGGCCGGCGCCCGCCTGCGTCAGCCGCTGTTCTGGGTGCCCCAAGCCGGCGACATCGCGGTCGGCGTCTCCATTCTCTCCTATGACAACAAGGTGCAGCTCGGCCTCATCACCGACAAGAAGCGGGTGCCGGACCCGGATCTCATCGTCGAGCGCTTCGCCGTGGAGTTTGAGCAGTTGCTGCTGCTGGTGTTGATGGAGCCGGACCTGATCTACGATCCCGACATGCTGGATCAACTGCTGCACGGCTGAACCGCTCAGGCACGCCACCTGACATGAAACAAAGAGGCCAACCCGGGGGTTGGCCTCTCTCATTGCGCAGCGCCGCCGGACTATTCGTCCTCCAGCTCCTCACGGGCGGCTTCCACGTCGAGCCGCTCCATGGCATCCAGCGGCTCGCACGCGGCGGCCTCGCCGTAGAGCGCCTCGGCGGCCGCCATCTTGCTCTTGCCGTGCATCATCACCATGGCGTTGGCGTACTCCATGCGGGCGATGGCGGAGTGGGGGATGATGGCCAGCGCCGCCTTGAAGTGACGCTCGGACTCATCCTTCTTGGCGCCGTAGGTGATGCCGCCGATCATGGCACCCAGCTTGTCGATGATCTCCGCATGCCAGGCACCGAAGGCAATATGGGCTTCCGCGTGGTCAGGTTCAAGGCTCAGCGCCTGCTCCAGGCTGCTCTTGATCTTGTCACCGATACCGATGGAGAGCGCCTTGGAGACCGAGATCACCTGGCTGTAGCGACCCAGCGCCAGGGCGTGGAAGTACCAGGCGTTGACGTTGCCCGGCTGGCGTTTTTGCAGCTTCTCGGCGTTGCTGGCGGCCAGCTCGAACGCTTCGCGCTTGGCATATTTGTCATCCAGCAGGTAGCTGGCGTGGATCACCAGCGCCTTGTTCGCCACGTTGAGGCCCTCCTCGCCGGCGCCCAGCCCCAGGCTGACGGCGCGGGCGAAATCACCGGCGTGATAGGCGCGCCAGGCTTCCTGCACCTGCTCATCTTCGGGCCAGGACTCGGCATCCCCCTGGTGCAGCCGCTCCCAATGCTGCGCAAGGCGCTCCCCGGCATAGTCATAGGCCGCGTCCGGCCAGGGGAAGGGGGTGAAATCGGACAATTTGGGCTGTGAAGTGGTCATATGATTCTCCCTGTTAAAAACACAATCAAATACACGATGCTGTCAGCTCGCCGTGGTGGCGGGCTGATAATGGGTGGCGATGGCATCCAGATCGGCGCGGGCATCGGCTCGCAGCCGGGGGGCCACCAGCTGCATCACCTGAAACACCCCGAGTGCGATGTCGGCATCGGCCCGCGGATGCAGCGCCCGCTGGTAGGAGATCCAGAAGGTCCCGACCAGCGCGATGTTGGCGGCCAGCGCCGTCACCTGCGTCTTGTCGCCTTGCAGCAGGCCGCTGCGCCAGAGGCTGTGACAGATGGCGGCGGCGGTCTGCTCCTTGCGCCGCAGCAGGGCCGAGAAGCGCAGCTCCACCTTGTGGTTGCCGCTCATCAGGGTGCTGATGTCGTAGTAGAAAAAACGGTACTTCCAGATGAGTTCGAACATCAGGTGCAAGAAGAACCAGATGTCCTCCGCCTCGTTCAACGGCGGGGTAATGGTGTCGAGCAGGTGGGCCATCTCCTGTTCGAACTCGCCGAACAGGGCGTTGACGATCTCCTCCTTGTTGTGAAAGTGGTAATAGAGGTTGCCCTGACTCATCTCCAGCTCGGCCGCGATGGCGGAGGTGGTGACGGTCGGCTCGCCCAGCAGGTTGAACTGGGCGAGGGCGGTGGCCAGGATGCGATCCCGCGTACGCCGCTTGGGTTTGCAGTCCATGCTACTCCTTCGATTGCCGGCGACCCTTGCCGCCATAGCGGCGGGTCAGCCAGTGCTGCAGCTGGGTCAAAGAGGCATCCAGCGCCGCCACCGAGCCGGTGCCCGGGGTCAGCAGGGAACGCTGTTCATCGGCCAACGCGCCCAGATCCAGTTCCAGCCCATGTCTGGCGAGGATGGGGCCAAGCTCGGCCCGTCGCCGCCACAGATCCTGGCGGGTATGCTGGAAGGCGTGCTCGCACAGATGGCGCCGATCCCGGTAACTGAACACATTGGTAAAGAACATTTCGCCGTCCGCCGAGGAGGGTTCGAACAGCAGGGCATCCGCGTCGGGATACTGGTGTTTGTAGCGATCCATCCCCACGTGCATGCGCGAGTGGATGATGGCGCGAAACGTCTGGGCCAGCACCACCGGCAGACCGCGGTCCACCAGCTTGGCGGGGTGTTCGCTGGCCAGTCCCGCATCAAAGGGCACCAGCGGATTGATGCAAAACACCAGGTCGGCCCCCTCCTGCAGCGCCACCGAGGCGTGCAGCGTCTTGATCAGCGCCCCGTCCACGTAGTAGCGGCCATCGATGAGCGAGGGCGGGAACAGGCCGGGCAGGGCGGCCGAGGCCTGTACCGCGGCGGAGATGGGCACCTGGTCCAGCCCCGGGCTGCCGAAGGCCACCGCACGGCCGGTATCGAGCTCGGTGGCGATGACGAACAGCCGGCTGGCAAGCTCACGAAAATCGTTGCTGCGACCGGGGCGGGAGAAAAACTGGGTGAGGATCCGATCCACCCCGCGGCTGTCGAACATGCCGGTCGGGATCGCTCTGGACAACCCCTGCAACGAGCCGAGCAGGCTCTTGTTCCAGGGAGAGGAGAGATAGTCGGCCAGACAGGTCAGCACCAGCGGCGGCAGCGAGGTGAGCCGGTCAAAATACTCCCCGAAGGCGGGACGCAGCAGGGTGGAGGGGTCGAAGAACTCGCCGGTGTCATCGCTTAACAGGATCCGCACCAGCTTGTCCGGCGAGATGCCGTTGGCCAGCGCCGAGGCGATCACCGCACCCGAGCTCACCCCCACATAGATATCGGCTTGCTCGAAACGCAGCCCCTTGATGCTGTCGGCCAGGGCGGCGCAGGCTCCGATCTCGTAGATCCCCCCCAGAGGTCCACCTCCGGCGAGGGCAACCGCAATCGTGCTCATGATTTGCCTCCCTTCTCATGCAAAACCGGCCCAGCAGAGGGCATGGGCCGGTGGATCATTACGCAATCAGAACAAGCCGGTCAGTGGATCAGAAGAGCGTGGTTTCACTTTTCTCCTTGACCTCTTTGGCCACGCTCTCCACTTCCGTTGCCAGTGCTTTCACCTCTTCCTTGACCTTGGCGATGGGGGCGGCGGCTTTCTTGACCGGCGGCTTTTTGGCTGCAACCGGCTTCTTGGCAGCGGCGGCGGCAGGTTTGGCCTCGTCAGCCGGAGCAACGTCATCCAGGTCCTGGGCATCGATCAGCTGTTGTACCACCTCGGTCAGCTCGGCCATGCGCTTGGAGAGCTTGTCGATGTCCTTGCGGGTCGGGATGCCGAGGCTGGCGACGGCGCGGGCCACGCGATCCTCGAACACTTGCTCCAGACGCCCCCAGGTACCGGCAGTCTTGTCGGTCATGGCAGCGATCTTCTCGTCTGCGCTCTGGCGGGTACGGGTTTGCAGGGCTTCCCCTTCCTGCACCAGGGCTTCGAAGATTTTACCGCCTTCTTCCTGGGCTTTGGCATAGGCACCCAGACCCGCCAACCAGATCTGCTGGGTGGACTCCTTGATGGTGGAGGTGAGTTGGTTGTCGGTCACCGAACTTGCCAGTGCTTTCAATTTTTTGGCCATGACAATCTCCTTGCTCGTGATATAGATGATGGTAATGACAACAACCTTGATATATTCGTTGTGGCATTACTTGGCTTTCATCCTCAGTCTATGGAGAAAAAATAGAGGGTTCTACCTAATAACGGAACAAGCAACCCTGGTAATTTTGGTCTGGGTCACGAAGAATGATATTCGAATGAATATTTTTCGTTAAAGCGTGATATATCTAATAGCAACTAACAGCCCAATCAGTAAGGGATATAAATACCATGGACTATTTCATCACGGGGGGCAGCGGCTTTATTGGTCGCCGGCTGGTTAAAAAAGTGCTGCAGCGCCCGAATAGCCGGGTGCATTTCTTGATGCGTGCCGCCCATCTCGATCGGGTACCCGATCTGCTGGCCTACTGGGGGGTTGAGGCGGATCGCGCCATCCCCGTGGTCGGCGACATGACCCACCCGCTGCTCGGAGTGGGCAGTACCGAGCTGGAGCCTCTCATCGGCAAGGTCGACCACTTCCTGCATCTCGCCGCCATCTACGATCTCAACGCCAAGGCGGGCATTCAGCAGCAGGTCAACGCCGAAGGTACCCGTCAGGCCCTGCAACTGGCCGAGCGGCTCCAGGCTCGCTGTTTCCATCACTGCAGCTCCATCGCGGTGGCCGGTCTGTTCGACGGACTGTTTCGGGAAGACATGTTCGATGAGGCCGAACACCTCGACATGCCCTATTTCCAGACCAAGCACGAAGCCGAAGGAATCGTGCGCAAGGAGAGCACGCTGCCTTGGCGCATCTATCGACCCGGTATCGTGGTCGGTGATGCCAACACCGGTGAGATGGACAAGGTGGACGGTCCCTATTACTTCTTCAAGACCATCCAGAAGCTGCGCCGCATGCTGCCGCCCTGGATGCCCGCCATCGGGGTCGAAGGGGGACGCATCAACCTGGTGCCGGTCAACTTCGTGGTGGATGCCATCGATCACATCGCCCACCTGGAAGGGGAGGACAACAAGGCGTTCCACCTGACCGATTCCCATCCCATGCGGGTCGGCGACATGCTGAGCACCTTCTCCCGCGCCGCCCATGCCCCTGAGCCCGCCATTCGTATCAACGCGGCCCTGTTCAGCTTCATTCCCCGCCATCTGATGACCATGCTGATGGCACTGACGCCGGTGCGGCGCATTCGCGATGCCGCCATTGCCGATCTGGGGCTGCCCAAGGACATCTTCCGGCTCATCAACTATCCCACCCGCTTCGACAACCGGGAAACCCAGCGGGTACTGAAGGGGACCGGCATCGAAGTGCCGCCGCTGCACAGCTATGCCTGGCGGCTGTGGGACTATTGGGAGCGTCACCTCGACCCCGAGCTGTTCATCGATCGTACCCTGCGCGGTCGGGTCGAGGGCAAGGTGGTGTTGATCACCGGCGCCACCTCCGGCATCGGCAAAGCCACCGCAAGAAAGCTGGCCGAGGCGGGGGCCAAGGTACTGACCATCGCCCGGGACGAGCACAAGATTGCCGAGACCCAGGCCGAGTTTGCCGAGCTGGGATTGACCCTGCAGGTCTATCAGGGGGATCTGGCCGATCTCGCCCAAGGGGAGGCGATCACCCGGCAGATCGTGGCCGAGCATGGCGGGGTGGACATTCTCATCAACAATGCCGGTCGCTCCATCCGCCGCGCCATCGAGGACTCCTTCGATCGCTTCCACGATCTGGAGCGCACCATGCAGCTCAACTACTTCGGCACCCTCAAGGTGATCATGGGGCTGCTGCCCACCATGATCGAGAAGAAGAAGGGCCACATCATCAACATCTCCTCCATCGGGGTGCTGACCAATGCGCCGCGCTTCTCCGCCTACGTCGCCTCGAAATCGGCGCTCGATGCCTGGGTGCGCACCGCCGCCTCCGAGTTTGCCGACAAGGGGGTCAACTTCTCGATCATCAACATGCCGCTGGTGAAAACTCCCATGGTGGCGCCCACCAAGGTGTATGAGCAGGTGCCCATGATGACGCCGGAAGAGGCCGCCGATCTGGTGTGCGACACCATCATCAACAAGCACGTGCGACTGGCCACCCGGCTCGGGGTGTTCGGCCAGGTGATCCATGCCCTGGCGCCGCGAGTGGCCCAAGTGATCATGAACACCAGCTTCCGCACCTTCTCCGACCCCAAGGAGGGCAACGAGTCCAAGGCCTCGGCGGATCAGATGGCGGTATCCACCCTGATCAAGGGGATCCACTTCTAGGGGGAGCGACAACGAACTGAGGTAGCAAAAACGGAAAGGGCCTGCGCAATCAGGCCCTTTTCATTTGCGGCTGTGGGCGGGAGAGCAGGGTCAACAATAAGGCCGTGGTACGGCGGGAGTAGAGCAGGGAGAGGTGGCCGAGGGCGGCGAGCTCCACATCCTCCATGCCATCCAGTCGCTGGCGGGACTGGGGCAGCACGAAGTTGTCGTGGCTGGTGCGCACCGAGACCCCGGGCACGCAGAGTGGCACGGCGGCAAAGCGCTGCAGCCAGCCGGAGCCGGGCTCCATCTCGCGGGCATTGTCGCCCAGTCCCAGGGTCGCCAGCTGGCTGCCCTGATGGGGGGTGGCCAGGGTGATGAGCTGCACCACCTTGTCACCGCCCGCCACCGCCAGATAGTCGCGGCACACCAGTCCGCCCATGCTGTGGCCTATCAGCACCAGCTGCGATGCACCGGTGGCGGCCAACACCTCATCGATGCGCTTGGCCAAGAGCGGCACCATGTCGTCGAGATGGCCGAAGGGAGGGGTCAGGGTGACCGTCGCCACCGTGTGGCCAGCTGCCTCCAGCCTGGCTCGTTGCACCTGCCAGATGCCGCGACTGCAGCCATAACCGTGGATCAGCAGCAGGGGCAGGGGGGAGGGCGTCAGCCTGTCTGGCGCCATCAGCCAGCGCTCGAACGGCAGCAACCAGGTGAAGGTCAGCAGGTAGGCCGCAATCTCTCGCCCCACCATGGGCAACCATTCTCGCCAGCCGATGGCAGGCACCGGGTAGAAGCGGGAAAAGCCCCAGGTCAGCAGCACCACCAGGGTGCGCAGCCCCAACAGGGCCACCAGCACGAACAGGATGGAGAGCGGCAGCGAGAGGCCAATGACCAGATGGGCGATGCCTCCAAGGAGCGTCACCTCAACCAGCAGCAGGATCAGCAGTTGCTTTGTGATCGTCATGACCCAATCATCCGACCAGTTTGGCATGGAAGTCAAATGACCCTTTCATCAATGTGATGGCAGACGCGCAATCATTAGCCGGCGCGCCAATAAAACACTTCTGCATGGGGTTATTTGCAATACTGTATATCCATACATATACTTGTAATCACTATCAGAAGGAGGACGCCGCGATGGCCGTTGAGATCAAATATGTTGTGGTGCGTGGGGGAGTGGAGAAGATGACCTTTGCCAGCAAGAAAGAGGCCGATGCCTATGACAAGCTGCTGGACACTGCCGATGAGTTGATGCATTTGCTGGCGGGCGCGCCCGTTCGCCTTGAACCGGAGCAGCAAGAGAGTCTGGCCTTCTACCTGGCCGAGCAGCGCGATCTGCTGCAAAACGTGCTGCGCGGAGCCAAGGGGCAGGGGAGCGGCAAGTCGGAGCCGCAAGAAGAGCAAAGCGAGGCGGGCAAGCCAAAAGACAAATCCCTCAAGCGTGTAGCGTGAGGACGACACGGGGGAGGCTGCCTGTCACAGCATGAAAACAGCCTCAGTTTATGCATTGATGAGAATTTTAAAGCATTTATATGGATATTTACCCTGATAATTTTCCAACCAAGGTGCATATCCATTGAATAAACACACTATGCAGCATCAGCTGTTGATGGCGATGCTGTTCGCTGTACAGCATCGACGTTCCATTCCCGCGTGATGCCGATAACCCCATTTATCGGCATCACCATCACGCAAACCCCGAGCCGAGTCTCTCATTCACAAGCATAATCATGACCACTATGTTACTTCCACCCGCCATGCCGCTGTTCGATGGTCTGGCCTACCTAGAGGCGGGCAACCCTCAGGTCAATCAATACCTTGCCAACCTCAGCCTCAACGATGTGCCCGATGCCGGGCTGGTCTACGAGCTCGCCGTCGACTGGCTGCTGGAGCAGCGCAACAGCGAGAACAACTACAAAACCTATCGCAGCGAGCTGACCACATTTTTACACTGGTGCTTCAGTGAAATGCGCATCAGCCCCAAGGATCTGACCCGGCGCATCATGATGCGCTATCTCGATTACTGTCAGGCGCCGCCGGCGGCCCTGATTGCTTATCGCAACGTAGCCCAATTCGTGCTCGACAAGGAGTGGGGAGAACGACTGCCAAATCCCCAATGGCGACCCTTCCTTGGCAAACGAGAGCTGGGCCGCGAGTTACCATACCGCCTCAGCGAACAGGCCATGAAGACCAAGCTCGCCATTCTGTCTGCCTTCTTCCAGTTCTTGATCCAGGAAGAGTACATGGACCGCAACCCGGCGCTGTTACTACAACGGGTGAAGCGCTCAATGCAGCAGGAGCCGGACGACCATGGCCAGGCCTTCAGCGAGTTGCAGTGGTCCTATGTGATGCAGGCAGCCGACCTGCTGGCGGCCGAATCACCCGAGCAGCACGAGCGCAGCCGCTTCCTGATAAGCCTGATGTACGCCTGTTACCTACGGATCTCGGAAGTGGCGGCAAGACCGGGATTTACCCCCGTCATGGGGCAGTTCCGCCGTGATGGAAAAACCGGTGTCTGGGGCTATTTCATTCCCCGCAGCAAGGGTGGCAAACGCCGCACCGTGGCGGTGTCCCATGCCTTGCTTGAGGCCCTCCAACGCTATCGGACGTTTCTCGTTCTCTCACCATTACCGGCGCCCGATGAGCAGACTCCGCTGTTTGTGCGCCACAAGGCTGCGGCACATGGCCGGGAACAAGGCGAGCTCAACGCCAACCTCGGGATCCGCCAGCTGCGTGATCTGGTGATGAGCGTCATCCAGACCGCCGCCGAGTTGGCAGAAAAAGATGGGTTTGTGCAGGATGGCGCCGAGATGCGCAACCTGACACCACACTCCATTCGTCATACCGGCATCACCCACGACATCAATCTCAACGGGCGGCCGTTATCACATGTACAAGCCGATGCTGGCCACGACAGCATCGATACCACCTCCAAGTACCTGCACACCGGCAACAGCGAGCGCCACGAAAGTGCCAATCACAAACCGCTGGACCGGTTGCACGACTAGGCCTTTCAAAACGAGAGATAACGAAGAGAGGAGTTCAGGAGCATGGCTGTGATGACCAGCGTTTTTTAACAGGCATCACTCCGGATTCTTCCACAACCCAACACCGCGCATAATGCCGTGTTTAGTTAAATGCCCATCTGAAACCTGCCGATAAGCCAGCCCACGCAATTTTGCTGGTTTATCAGGTATTTACTTGGATGGAACGAGAGTTGACCAAAAACTTCATTTTTCGTTGGTTTGAATGCGGTTTATCGAAAGAGGAGACGGCAAATCTATGTTTCGTTTCTGTGAGGCAAGTCACATATTGGGATAAGGGTACAGAGATCCCTCCTGTTTATAAACGGCTTATGCGGATGGCATCAGGGCGGGAGCTGCCCACGATTTTCAAAGCCTGGGAGGGGTGGCGAATGGCGAACGATTGCCTGATCTCCCCAACCGGTGTGAGGTTCGATAGACGAAGGATTGAAGCCTTGACCATCATCCAGGTGGAGCGGTCAGAGAAGCAGAAAGAGGCGTTCTACTGGAGGAAGAAGCTGGGTATCAACTAAAAAGGGGGGCAAAAGCCCCCCAATAATTTGTTACCTAACTTAGGCAACACCCACAGAAGGCTGTTTTGCTCGCTCTTGAGCCTTCACCTCATCCTCTGAAAAAAGAGCAGCAGATGAGAAGCCCGCAGAAACCACTTGACCTTGAACAAACCAGCAACAAAGAGGCTTTCCATTTACAAAGCCATTCACTGTCATCATCGGCCCACCACTTTTCAAGCGCACAACATCACCGATTTTACATTCCTTCATACATCCTCCGAGCCTGAGCACCGTGCTCTGCACAGATATGGAGGCATAGATTAAAAAAACAAGTCTAAGAACATCTTTTGTGCCACTTCACCAATGCCCCCACGAACATTGTCTTTGAGCTGGGCAATCAATTCCCCCCGTATTACTATACGGGGGGGGCATCAAACGTTCGAGTCTTTCATGAACTTACTATTCAAGTATTCACCAATAATCAAAACCTTCTTTAATAAACCTACAATTAAACTATCGGTTCCAACATTTTTAAATGACCCATTTGAAAACATGCCTAGCGAGGATATAAAAGATATATCGAATGAGATTACAAGAAGTGTATATGGGTACAGGGATTTGCCAAAAATTGTATTTGACTCAATGTATTCTGATGTTGTAACTGAATTGCTTAATAAAGTGGGGATTGTGTCACTTACTGAAACGCCAAGGAATTTACTGATGTGGGCTCATTATGCTAACAATCATAACGGCATGGTTGTAGGTTTTGAACCTGAAATATTTTCGCATTTAAAAATCACCGCTAGAGACAGGAATGTAACGCTACCAGTGATAGACAAACCGATAAAAATTAAATATGACAACACAAGGTTTGATGAAGATAACTTAGATAGAGGTGTGTTACAGCCACATGAAAGGCGAAGAGATTTAATTGTAAATGTTTTAACAAGAAAGAGTGATGACTGGATATATGAAAAAGAACATCGCGCCATCCTCCCTTTACGCTATGCAGATGATGTCAGGCTAAATATAAAGGATGGATATGAAATTGAAGATGAAATATTAAAGTTAGTAGATGACAGAATGATTTCACTTGGGCCGGAAGTGAAAACACATAAGGGTGAAAATTATCGAGAAATATCATATGAAGCGAACCACCCAAAATTTGACTTAATAAGTAAACTATCCTTAAATAGAAATATTTCTTTTCTGGTATCCATCCCACCAGAAAAAGTTAAGTGCATATATTTAGGTTGCAGAGTTAAAGATGATGAATATCACCATATACTTGACCTTATTAATTCTAAAGACAGTAATTTAAATCATGTTGCTGTTTTTAGATATAAGATTAACCCTACGCATTTTTCACTAGATAGATACTAGCTACGCTGAGGCGTTATCTTCCCTCATAACTGGAAGACCTCAAAAGCCGGTTTTGCAGGGAAGGGGGTTTACAGCCTCACAGGAGCATTCCAAACAAGTTTCGGCGAACCTACCACCTTCCCGACAATGGATCTCAGTGTGTCGCCTTATAGGGGCTCACGCCCCTGGAGTTCAGTGGCCGACCAGGAGAAAGGCGGCCACCGGAAGGAGAGGGGAGTTATGACCGGTCATCAGAAGGAGCTTGCTTGTTATTGCCACCCGCAAAGAGGGCGGCATTGTATTTCCGGCGCAGGGCATCCCCCTCGGGGTCGCAGTAAACGTCCACAGGCTGCCCCTGGTACTTCACCACTGCATGGCATGCACTCATGGGATCCACCCTGGCTAGCTCGTCCGGCCAATCGTCCTTGTCGAGCAGCTGCACGTTGTCACCCTTGCGCAACGAGAAGCAATACTCGACCCGGTATTCGCCCAGGTGATCCCTTATCAGGATGTGACAGCTGATAACGAGCTGATGACCAGCAAACGGCCCTATAGCAAGGACACCAGCAGCAGACGCAGCAGGAGTGCCACCAGGACGTACATCAGCAGCGGGCGAAGCACCCACCGCCCCAGCAGCCGGAACAGCGGCAGAAGCGGTCTGAGCGGCCTTAGCAGGAGCATCAATATATTCAGGCTTGATGAAGCCAAAGAAAACGCAGAGTCCCCAAATCGCCATAATAAACAGAATTTTAGGATCTCGTAGTATCGAGCTGCCCGCGATTGTATCCGAGACCTTACCGGTTGTAGTCGAGTCATAAAGCTTGAAAACATACTTGGGCACCTTATTAAATGGCTTGGCTTGCAGTACGTCATTCATGGACGTACCGGAGTTATCAGAGAGGTGAAGCACCGTCTTATATCGGCCACCAATCCCCAATATCGCCATATTGGTATGACGAATGGCCGTTTCGGCAGCAGCCCGAATTACCTGGTGCACCTTTTTGATGTTCGGAGTCGTAAATACAAAGTCCCAGTTATGATGACGGTGCATATCAAAGGCAACATCAATTGTCTCTGGTCGGCCATCTTCTTTAGCCACATCCGGCCCGCCAGGATAATCGAGCCGGTCTAAATCACTCTGCCGCCAGGAAGGCGGAAATATCCGCTGCACCTCATCGACCAGGAAGAAAACCCCTTTGGGCGCCCAGTGATAAAAGCGGGCGAGGTGATCGCGTCCTTCTTGGGATTCTGTCTCGATATAGGTTACCTGGAACTCGTCAGGCACTTCCTTGCCTAATACCTCTTTGCACCGTTCCGCAGTAAAGCCGCGCACGTTAGTCACGATATGACGGCCCGCTTTGATGGCCGGTATCACATCGGTATGAATGGCCCCTGACGACTTATAGGAACCAGGGGCGCCGTGATGAATCTTGATTGACATGGTTTACCACCCCAGCATATTCAGTAAAAAGCGGGTCACAAAGGCTTGCGTCAATATCGACAGCCCTTTATCAAACTGCAAATAGAGTAATATGCCTCTCACCTGGGGCGGCAGGTTATTGAATGAGGCGGAGATCAGGTCGCTGAATTGCAGGTTAATCAGAATTTGCTTAGCAACGTCCCAGGAGAAAGTGAGCAAGATTATTTTCAGCTCTACCCATTGAATCGCCAGTTTAATACTTATCCAGGCAGCAAACTGCACCGCCAGTTGATAAATATCGTTGAAAAAACCATTAAAGAACTCAGACATCCATTCCATATATTACCTCCTGGCAACAATCAATAATGCTAAAAAGTAGAAAACGAACATCATGATGGCTGCCATCATTTCCCAAAAGCCCTCAGCATTTGGGCAGACAGAATAGGACTTGCCATTCAGTGAGAACATATCAAAGCACTCTGGCACAGCGGCAGAGCCGCTAAAGTTATAACGAAATATATCGGTCATCTGCTCTTTTATACCGTCATATGACCCTGTTAATTGATTCTTGGTTTCCTCAAATGTCTTATTGATAGTTGCCAGGTCAAAGAAACACTCGGCACCACCCTTACAGACTTGAGACTCGTAATCGGCACCCGTTACATGTAACGGATTTTCTGCAGAGCCAGGCATTTGTGTATAATCAATACCAGGGCCATCATTGCCATTTCCGGTGCCGCCCGTACCATCACCGCCACCCGTACCACCATTATTAAGAGCATCGGCAATCGCTTTTATATTGCGGTTCATTTCAAAGCTGTTATTGCGCATATCCTGCATGGTGTAAGAGTACAGGTTATGAATATCACTTGCGGCAGTATGCACACGGTCTTTCGTGGAAATAACCTCATATTCCAGCCCCCTAACAAGGCTATATAAGTTTCCGCCTATATTATTCTGGGCGAAGTCAGGGCCGAAGAAGTTATCTTGTAATTCTTTCAGCGCTCGATATTCGCCGGTGCTTTGTCCAGGCCCATCCTGTGGATTTACGATGGCGTTTTTAAGCCCAAGAAATTCATCGTAAAACTTATGTTCTAACGCCGTCTGCTCCCGAATACTGTTCTCCATGCCGACCTGACCATTATTGGTGGCCTTCATATAACGCAGAACGTCATCCATTTTGACATTAATATTTAGTGCATTCCGATTAGCACCCGCAGCGCTATACATCAAGCTGGTAAAGCCACCTATCAGCGTCTCATTAACATGACGCAAAGCATCGGTGGTCATCTCCTGTTTGTCACCACCTACCCGAATACCGTTAGGCAAATTAGGAACCACATCACCATTATTGCCGTTATTGCCATTACTACCATTGTCGCCACCTCCATTAGGATCGCCATCAGAGCCACCATCACCATCAGAGCCACCGCCCATAGAGCACTCCTGGCCGGTACTCTCAATCGGCCCCATGGTGCCAGCAGAAGGGGACTGAATACAGATACCAGGACACGCGACAAAACAGCCGCCCAAAGAGGACGTTTCCCATTTCACGCAATACGGCAGCACAGTAGAGATCGGCAGGTTGGACAGGCGGATCCCGACAGGACAACTCGCCGAAACCCCCAGCGGAAACAACAATAAAAGCCAAGCGATGCGCACAGTACCCCCAATAAAAAAGGCGACCGGAGCCGCCTTTGTGTCATATCGAAAACGATGATCTGTAGCCTTCCACAAAGAACAGGAACCACAGCGTCCCGATGAGCAAAGACATGGCTTAGGCTTTGCGCATCAGGCCGATCAGGATGGTGACCGCCACGACAGAAGCCACGACCAGCATCACCTTGGGAGAGGTAGCATCCACATCGGATTTAGCCGCATCCAGAGCTGCAGCAGCGGCGGCGGCAGCACCACCTGTTTCAGCATTGGCGCCCATGGCAGCCAGGGAGCAGGCAACACCAATACAACCATTACGGAAAAAATTAGGCATTTTCGTTTATCCTCGTTTTGTACCAACAATTACACGGGCAATAGCACCCACTTTTAAACCTAAAGCCCACATCACAATGCCGGAGCTAAAGGCTATTCCCACAATCGATATATCGAATTGAAACCAATCGGATATATCGGTGAGTTTGTTGTGCTCCTGGACAGTCAAGAGCACATATTTACAAGAATCCCCCTCAGCTAAGCGGGTATATCCTTCAGAGGTAATATCTAGACAAAGCATCATCGCGCCCTCGTCGTCGCTCGCTGCGCGCTCTCGCTCCTCCTCCTCGCGGCGCGGTGGTTATACCGGCTGTTTTTTGGTGGGCTGGAAACCGACAACCACGTTGCGGGTCGGATTCTGGGGATCCGCTTCCAGGACAAGATCCACCGCCACCAATTTCGGGCAGTCGGCCAGCTCTTTAATAGTGGCCGCATCGTTGCGCAGGGCTAACTGGCGCACTTCATAGCCCCAGGAGGTGATATTGCATTCCGGCTTGTTCACGTTATTAGCCGGTGCCAGGTATTCTACCTGGGCAAAGTCATAGGGAACTGGCGAGCCAGATTTACGGGACACGCCATAGCCGTGAGTAACGCGGGTAACCAAAATACCAGTCAGCAGAGACATATTATTTATCCTTTGAAGAACCATTGTTAGGTCGAAAATAATGGCAGCTCGTCCAGGTCAGGAGGAACTGGCATTCTTAACCGCGCTGGAATATCGGTTTCTTCCAGGTGCGCTGTTAATTGGTTAACAATCTTCTCTGGGGATAGCCCCTCGATGTTTGCTAACCAATTGACAAGGCGACCGGCCATCCTGGACATATTAAATACGGCGTTGTCCCTGGACGTTTTGAATTTATTCTTAAAGGTGGTCACACGCACCGGTGTTATTTCTTCCTGGCAAACCGCATCCAGCCATTTAGCAAATTGCGGATACATCCCCGCGAAATAAGGGTCAGGGTTTACCAGGACATCCAGCGGAATGACTCTGTCTTTATTGTGTAATTCGCCTTCGGCGCGTACCCAGTTTGGGAACTCGGCCGATTGCATCTGTTTGCCTTTCTCATATATCCGCGCGCACTTGCCGTTAATACGGCTGCCCACGTAGAAGGAACACCCCTTGCTCGGCACCATGCCGAAACGCTTGGCGATGCCCTTGGCCACCTCGGTGATCACGAACTCACCCGATTCAATCTTCATCCAGGAAGGCGCACGGCCACGCTGCGGGTGAAACTCGCCGGCTTCGGCGCCGGCTATCGCGCCCTGGTAAGTGATGTGTTTGCCGCTGTAGTCATCCAGGGCGAGATCCACCCGCGTGATGCGCAGACCTGGCACGTGAGAGATAACAGAGTGCAAAGCCTGGAAATCGAGGGCCGCGCAACCCACGCCGGAAAAACTCACCATGCAGCCATGGTTAGCCGCACCCCAACCAATCAGCCCGCAGGGCATCCCGTCACACAGCAGGTCAGCCGAGTTGGCGTAACCGTGCAGACCGGAGCGGCGAGGGCGCATGGTGAAACGCGGCTCGGGAATGGGGACCCCGATACGGGTATTGAGTTCTTCCAGCCACAGCTCGATCTCATTGCAGCAGAGGGCATCCAGGAACTGGACGCCGTAGCTGTCGATAAGGTCGTTATAGGCTTCCCAATACTTGGCACCCTCGACCACCTCGAACTGGGAGAACTTGAGCAGGTCAGCGCAGACGGCTTTGAGCTCCTGGCGCATGTCGGCGCGAGACCGGTACCCAGAGTGCAGGGCACGTTCCATCATCTCGGTCATGGAAGACGTCAGCACCGGGGCAGGGGACTTGGGTAGCCCCTTGAGGCTCAACCGCTCAGTGGCCTTGTCAAACGTCCGAGCAGGGGCAGGGGACGCGGCGGCCTGCTGCAGGCGCTCGGCCTTGTCATAGAGGCGCTCAGTTACCTTGTCAAAGCGGGTGAGGGGAGCGAACCCGACAGGGCGCTTCCACAGGTAACGCAAGCCCTCGACCGGCTGGGCGGCAAAGGCGGCTTGAATCGCCTTGTTCTGGGTCTCGAAGCGGGGGATAGCCTTCAAGAGGGCACCTTGCTTGGCGAGCTCAGTCATCTGGCGCAGCTCGGTCGGGGCCCAGGTAAAAGAGAGATAGTCGATCAGGGTCTTATGACTGGTCATATCTGCTTTTCCCACAAGGCAACCAACAAGCCATACAACGTGACCAGCAGGCAGAAAACCAGGAGCAGACCAAACCCGACAACCAGCGGCTGCACGCTCACATCCAGGTTGTCGCCGATAACGCTATTTATCGGCATCACGGAGCTATGACCAGTCATCGAAAAACACTCCCTGGTCATAGAAGCCTTGCCATGTGTCCTCGGTCACCTCGACAAGCTCAAAGGCGGTGTCGGGGTACGTCATGGACAGGTAGATCCGCATCTCATGCAGGTCGCGGAACATCTCAACCTGACCGGCCACACAGGCGGAAACATCGCCGGTGGGCTCTGCCTGCCAGTAGACCTTGCGCTCGTTGAGCGCCGGCAGATCCTGGTTTTGTGGGCTACAGTAGGTCATGGCTCATGCAATCAAATGGTTGGTTGATTGCATTCAACCATGTGATCAGTTGAATTGAAACAAGCTGCTTTTCGCCAAAATCGGTATGATGGTTCCATTGTCGAACTACTCAGGAGACAGAAACATGGACTCGAAAACGCTCATTCAGGCCTACATGAGGGCCAAAAAGTACAGCCAGTTTCAGGAAGTAGCCGCAGACCTGGGATTTACAACGTCCTACATTTCAGCCGTGAACAAAGGCAAGTCGCAACTCACTGACGCGACTGCAAAAAAGCTGGCTGAGGAAATTGGCCTGGATGCCAAAGAAGTGCTGTTAAGTCTGGCAGCCGCCAGAGAGACAGATCCCGAGTTGAAACGAGCTTGGTACGACATCCTGGCGAAGTACACCAAAGGAGCAGGCACGGCTGTAGCCCTTGCGGCAGCGGTGTTTCTGGCCCCTGGCCACGGGCATGACCTAACCGCGCATAATGTATATTATGTTAAATTAACTATCTTGTTTCCTGTCACCACCTATTGAACTGTGTATAATGGCAACAATTGATCCTATCTCCGACCGGATGTCTTAAGTGGCTGAATTAACATCAGAACAATTAAAACCTGTTTTTTCGATTGAACAGTTTCCTGCCCTCAGCGAACTCGAACCCATTCCTTTTGCCGCCTTGCAACCTAGAGCCATTTCCGGCATCAAGCGTCTCGCCAGCTTTGATGGCGACTGCCCGGTCATGCTGCTCAACGGTTTTCCCGGGGTGGATTATGAAGGCGTTTGCCAAACGCTGATCGCCGCCTCCAACGGCAAGGATGGCGACCTGTTCGATCTCTGCTACACCGAGAATCTGAACAATCCGTTCAAACCCATCTGGCTGCGCCTGCAACCCGGCACCGGCTTCGAGTTCTGTGAAATGGTCGGCGAATTGCTCAAGCTGATGAGCCATCATCTGGATGCCGAGCGCCTGGTCACCCGCATCATGCGCAAGCAGAACAACGATCCCAAGATCGATGACTTCCTCTCCGATCTGGCGGCGCACGTGGCACAGGGGCTCGAATTTCAACATCCGGTACTCATCAACCTGCTGATCCACCATGAAGAGCAGGAAGCGCCGGTCATCTATGGGCGGGATTTGAACTGGGATACCCTGTTTGGCTCCATCAACTATCAGACCGAGCAAGGTTCGGTCTATGCCAACCAGCACCTGCTGGAACCAGGTCTGCTGCGTCAGGCCAACGGCGGCTATCTGATTTTGCAACTGGATGAGCTGCTGGACCAGCCCCACCTCTGGTTCAAGCTCAAGAACGCGATGCAAAAAGGCGAGCTGGACTGGAACGCCTATCAGGAAGGTAAGACCCTGACCCCCTTCTTCACCCCGGAAGCCACCCCCATCAAGCTCAAGCTGATCCTGGTCGGCGATCGGTTGGATGTGGCCGAGTTCCAAATGCTGGACCGCGACATGTCCGAGCGCATCTTCCTGCGCGCAGATCTGGTCTCCGAGGTGAACATTGAAGAGGATCTGCCCGATTATCTTCAGTATCTGGCCTGGCTGCGCGAGCGCTGGGAGCTGCTGGACTTCACCCCGGCCGCCCTCGCCGCCCTTTGCCGCCACGCCAGCCGGCTGTGCGACCACCAGGAGTGGCTGTCACTCTCCGAGGTGCAACTTTCTGCCATCATGCGGATGGCCGACAGCCTAGCACGCGAGCTGGAAGCGGACGTCGTCACCGACGAGCACATTCGCGGCGCGCTGGAAGAGCAGGATTATCGCCTCAACTATCTGGTCGAGCAGTCCGATCAGGGCGTCATCGACGGCCAGATCCTGCTGCAGACCGACGGTGAGGAAGTGGGCCAGATCAACGGCCTCTCCGTCATCCAGGTCTCAGGGCATCCCTATGATTTTGGCGAGCCGGTGCGTCTCACCGCCACCGTGCATCTGGGGGATGGCGATGTGGCGGACATCGAGCGCAAAGCGGAGCTTGCCGGCCATATCCACGCCAAGGCGATGATGATCATCCACGGTTATCTCTCCAACAAGTTTGGGGCCGAGAACCCTTCCCCGCTGTCGGCCAACCTGGTGTTCGAGCAGTCCTACCATGAAATCGATGGTGACAGCGCCTCGTTGACCGGTCTGTGTGCCCTGCTCTCTGCCCTCGCCCGCCAGCCCATCTACCAGCACTTTGCGGTGACCGGCGCGGTCGATCAGTTCGGCAATGTGCAGGCCGTCGGTGGCGTCAACGAGAAGATCGAAGGCTTCTTCCGGGTGTGCAAGATCCATGGTCTCACTGGCAAACAAGGGATCCTGCTGCCTGGCACCAATGCCCAGCAGCTCAACCTGTCCGATGAGGTGATTGCAGCCGTCGAAGCCGGCCAGTTCCATATCCATCCGGTGGATCATGTGGAAGAGGCCATCGAGCTTCTGACCGGTTGTGTTGCCGGTGAGCCGGATATGCCGGATACCTTGTTCGGCCGGATCCAGCAGCGGCTGGATGAGCTCAACGGCACCGACGTCATCAAGGGGGGCGTGCTGCGCCGCCTGCTTGGTCGAGTGTTCGGACGGTGAGAAAAGAAGTGATCGGAGTTGTTTAGCGAACAACTGTACGCTAAATTGGCCCGGCTTTGACCCATTTGAAGGATAAACAGCGTGACCGTAGACAATACAACCATTGATGCCCGCCTTTCCCTGTGTGAACAAGGCAAAGACTCGTTTACCCGTGAAGAGCTGCTCGCCTGCAGCCGTGGCGAACTGTTTGGTGAGGGTAACAGTCAGCTGCCTGCCCCCAACATGTTGATGATGGATCGCATCGTCAAGATCAATGACAACGGTGGTGAGCATGGCAAGGGCGAAATCCTGGCAGAGCTCGATATCACGCCGGATCTCTGGTTCTTCGATTGCCACTTCCCGGGTGATCCGGTCATGCCTGGCTGTCTCGGTCTGGATGCCATGTGGCAACTGGTCGGTTTCTTCCTGGGCTGGAAAGGCGGCCCCGGCAAGGGTCGTGCACTGGGGGTTGGCGAGGTGAAATTCACCGGCCAGATCCTGCCGACCGCCAAGAAAGTGACCTACAAGATCACCTTCAAACGCGTCATCAACCGCAAGCTGGTGATGGGGATCGCCGATGGCGTGGTGGAAGTGGATGGTCGCCCGATCTACAGCGCAACCGATCTGAAAGTGGGTCTGTTCAAGGACACCACCGCATTCTAAGTGCTGACCTTCAGGTCGAACTGAACAACGTAAAGGGGCCATCATGGCCCCTTTCCTTTTGCAATGAGTGATGAAGTACCGGCTACTTCATGAAGAGGCCTGAGCCCCGCCCTTCCATGGCATCACGCCAACCACCAAGCCAATGCCCACGGGCATCCAGGCATTGATACGGACACGCTTCTTTCTGTTTGCCGACCACGCCAGCCTGATAACCACGAGCACGAGCTCTTTCCAGACGGTCCCGTTTTTGTCTCTTCATCATCTACGACCCTCTTCCGTGGAACAAAAAAAGCGACCAATTTTTCATCGGTCGCTTTCATCTTTACCCCAGGGGGTCGGCAGGGTCAAACAAAAAATTTCATGCTATCTGGTCATTGTGACACAAGACACTGAACCGCATTAATTTTTAGTGACACAACTTTTTAGCGCTGGAAACGGCGCAGCCAGGCGAATGGCAGGGCCAGCAGAGTCAACCAGAACAGGCTGCCACCACCGCTGCCGCCATCCTGACCGGTCTGGTTGTTGACCGGTGCGTTGGCGACCAAATAACCGGCCGGATCGTTGTTCTTGTAGTCGGTTACCACCGGCGCCAGCTTGACGCTGACCACGGTAGCATTGGTGCGGTTGTTCAGATCGCTCTCACTGTTGTAGCGATAAGCCGTGGCCGCGACGGTACCGTTGCTGCTGATGCCGCTGGCATAAGCGATGTGGTAGTAGTAACCGTGCTGGGCACACTGCTTGGCACCCGCATCATCCAGACCGCAGATGAGATCGTTCAGATACCAGTTGTTGCCGGTCGCCGCGTTGAGCAGGAAGCCTTCCTGCATGCGGTTGGTGCCGTTGACCACGGGCTGGGTCTGATGGCGGGAATCACGCCAGCCAACCACCATGTTGTGGTTGTTGATGGCGGCCGCTTCCGAGCCGGAGCCGCTGAGCGGCTTGTCCTGCAGGGAGACCACGGCGTTGGTGGTCGGCGTGTTCAGGTTGAACACGAACATCTCGACCGGGCGGTTCTGGCCCTTGTTGATGCGATAGAGCTGGTTGCCTATCACATAACCGTTGTCGTTGACCCCCACGGCCCAGCTGTGTTGCAGCTTGGCGTCATCCTTGCCGGGCTCGCCTTCGGCCAGCGGGATGATCTGGGTAGTGCCTACCTTGCTGCCATCCAGATCCAGCGTCCAGTAAGCGGCCAGGTTGCGACCATCAAGGTAGTTGGTGCCGATCTCACCGGTGGAGGAGTACCCTACCCCGTACAGATTGCCGTTGAATTTACCCACCCCAAGCGCGGAGGCGGTCTGCACCACTTCGTTGCGGGCGCGGGCATACTCGTTGGCCTGCAGCAGCTTGTTGAATGTGCCGGTACTGTTGACCAGCCAGAAGCTGGCCTGGGTGTTGAGGCCCGGGCAGTAGCGGTAGTCGCCGTACTGGCCGTCGTTGCCGGCAAAGCACCAGTTGTAGGTTTCGGAGTTGACGGCAATGTTCTTGCCAGTGGCGGCGGTACCGGTCACCAGATACTGACCGTTGTCCAGTTTCTTGATGCTGGTCGGCACGCTCAGGCTGTGAGTGCCGGCGCCGTCTTTCAGCTCGACGGGGTTGCCCTCCTCGACCACGGCGAAGGCAGTGCGCAGCTTGCCACTCATCTTGTAGCCCGCCCGGGTGCCGGGTACGTCGCCCAGCGCGGTCACCAGACCGTCGGTCTCGCCCAGCTGCACGTAACCTACGTTGTTGCGCTGGTCGACCCCGTCAAGGAAGTCACGACGCCACTGATAGGCGAAGTTGCTGTTGTCGTTCCAGAAGGAGTTGCAGACCGAGTTGGAGAGCATGCAGCCCTGCTCGAAACGGAAACGATCGACCAGGAAGTCGGCGAAACGCACGGTCGAGAAGTGCTCGGCCATGTTGTTCTTGGTATTGATCCCGATGAGCCCGTTGCCGTCACCGCTGATCCCGCTGGCGTAACCCTTGTCGGACCCATCGACAATGGTGAAAAAGGGATTTTGTGCCGCCTGGGCATGCAGGCTGGCGCTGACCAGAATGGCCAGCATGGATAATTGCTTTTTCATCTACTTCCTTAGTCCTGATGTTTCAACGCTTCCAACTCCTCCCAACGGGAGAAGGCTTGTTCCAATGCAGCCTCTGCTGCATTCAGGGCATCCAGTTTGGCTTGAGTCTGGTCGCTCGGCAGGGAGAAGAAACCGGGGTGGTTGATCTCGGTCTGCAGGGCATCCAGCTCTGCCTCCAGCTGTTCCAGTCGAGCCGGTAGATTATCCAGCTCCAGCTGCAACTTGTAAGAGAGCTTTTTGGTTTTTGTGGCAGCAGGCGCCGGCGCCACGACAGGCTCTGGCGTTTTGCTCTGCGCCTGTTTGGCGACGTGCTGCGCAGACTGCTGTGCCTGTTGTTGAGCACGGGTAGCCATCATGTCGGCGTAACCGCCCACATAATCGCTGATCTGCCCGTCCCCTTCAAACAACCAGCAACCGGTCACGGTATTGTCGATGAAACGACGATCGTGGCTCACCAGCAACAGGGTGCCGGGGTAGTCCGCCAGCAGTTCTTCCAGCAATTCCAGCGTTTCGACATCCAGGTCGTTGGTTGGTTCATCGAGGATCAGTAAATTACTGGGCTTCAAGAACAATTTGGCCAACAGTAAACGGTTTTTTTCGCCCCCTGACAAGGCTTTCACCGGGGTGCGTGCCCGTTTTGGTTCAAACAGGAAGTCCTGCAGGTAACCGAGAATGTGGCGGGAGCGGCCGCGCACCATCACTTCCTGCTTGCCCTCCCCGACGTTGTCCACCACCGTCTTCTCGGGATCGAGCTGCTCGCGGTACTGATCGAAGTAGGCCACCTCCAGATTGGTGCCCCCCTTGACCGTGCCACGACTTGGGCTCAACTGGCCAAGCAGCAGCTTGATCAGAGTCGACTTGCCGCAACCGTTGGGGCCGACCAGCGCAATCTTGTCGCCGCGCAGCACCTGCAGATCCAGCCCCTGGAACAGGGTGCGATCACCAAAGTCCAGCCCCAGGCCTTCACTCTCAAATACCAGCTTGCCGGATCGGCTTGCCTCATCCAGCTGCAGCTTGGCCTTGCCCTGCAGTTCACGGCGCTGGGTCCGCTCCATCCGCATCGCCTTGAGGGCGCGCACTCGCCCCTCATTGCGGGTACGACGGGCCTTGATCCCCTGGCGTACCCACACCTCTTCCTGGGCCAGCTTGCGATCGAATTCGGCGTTCTTGAGCTCTTCGACCCGCAACCACTCCTCTTTCCCCTGCAGGTACTCGTCGTAGTTTCCGGGCCAGGAGGTGATCACGCCGCGGTCCAGATCGATGATCCGGGTCGCCAGCTTGTGGATGAATTCCCGGTCGTGGGAGATGAAGACGATGGCGCCGCGAAAATCCTTGAGGAACTCTTCCAGCCAGTTGATGGCATCGATGTCCAGGTGGTTGGTCGGCTCGTCCAGCAGCAGCAGATCCGGATCGCAGGCCAGCGCGCGAGCCAGTGCCACCTTGCGCAGCCAGCCGCCGGAGAGGCTGTCGAGGGTCACGTCGGGATCCAGACCCAGCAGGGTCAGCACCTGGTTGATGCGAGTCTCGAACTGCCAGCCATTCTGGTAGTCGAGCTGCTCCTGCAGCTGGCTCATCTTGCGGATGTTGGCATCGGAGGCATCGTGTGCCAGTTCCATGGAGATATGGTGATACTGCTTGAGCAGCTCCCCTACCCCGGCCAGCCCTTCGGCGGCGTAGTCAAACACGGTGAGCTCGCTCGACGCGGGGGGATCCTGCTCGAGACGGGTCACTTTCAAATCTTGTTGCAGCACCAGACGACCGTCATCTAGCGGCAGTTCGCCGGCGATGACCTTCATCAGGGTGGACTTGCCCGCTCCGTTGCGCCCCACCAGACAGAGGCGCTCGCCCCGCTCGATGGTGAGCTCGGCCTGATCGAGCAGCGGAAAATCACTGAACGACAACGATGCGCCGTGCAATGTCAAAAGAGCCATTCTTGTTCCTTATTGCTAATGAAAAAACGGGTGGCAGACTGGATCTCCCCCCGTTTCATCGTCAAATCGCCCGCTCACCCCTGCCTGGCAAGCCACGCTTGCAGCTCAGCCAGGGTGAAGGGCCAACCCAGTTCACGCCCCGCCTCATCGCGCAGTACCGGAATGCGGACCCGATAGGTTGCCAGCCACTGCTCATCATCCATGATGTCGCACTGGCGAGTGTCGGCCGCAAGACCGGCCTGCTCCACCAGCGCCCACGCCTGTTCGCACAGGTGGCAGCCGTCGGTGTGAAACAGGGTCAGCATCAGGTCTGGGCCTCCGCATGGGTGATGATCCAGCAGTTGTGGATATGCTGGTTGCGCTCGAAATCCTTGGGCCGGGTCTTGCCGGTGATGTTCTGGGCCTTGAAACCGATCGCCTCGAGACCGGCCAGATCCATCTTGAAGTGGCGCTTGTTGTTGGAGAACACCAGGGTGCCACCCGCAGCCAGCAGCCGCTTCAGGTGCTGCATCAGCAGCAGGTGATCGCGCTGCACATCGAAGCTCTCGTCCATCCGCTTGGAGTTGGAGAAGGTGGGCGGATCGATGAAGATGAGGTCGTACTGCTCGTCCGCCTCGGAGAGCCACTTCAGGCAGTCGGCCTGCACGAACTTGTGCTCTCGGCCCACCAGCGAGTTGAGGCGCATGTTGTCTTGTGCCCAGTTGAGGTAGGTGCGCGACATGTCCACCGTGGTGGTTTCGCTGGCACCGCCGAGCCCCGCGTGCACGGTGGCACTGCCGGTGTAGGCAAACAGGTTCAGGAAGCGCTTGCCCTTGGCCATCTGACCCAGCATGCGGCGGGTCTGACGGTGGTCGAGGAACAGCCCGGTGTCGAGATAGTCATAGAGATTGACCCACAGACGGGCGCCATACTCCTGCACTTCCATCCGGTGTTGCTCTTCGGAGAGCTTCTGATACTGCTGTTTGCCTTCCTGACGCTCGCGCACCTTCAGGATCACCTTCTCGCCGTCCATGCCGGTCACCTTGATGGCGGCCTGCACCATGTCGAGCAGACGCTGACGAGTCTTCTGGGCGGGAATGTCCTTGGGCGCCGCGTACTCCTGCACCACCAGATAGTCCTGATAACGGTCGATGGCGGCGTTGTATTCCGGCAGATCGGCATCGTAGAGGCGATAGCAGTCGAGGTTCTCTTTCTGTGCCCACTTCTCCAGTGTCTTCAGATTCTTGCGCAGACGGTTGGCAAAGTCCTGCGCCACCTCTTTCTGGGAAGCAACGGAGTCCTGTGCAATCTGGTAGTTGCGCAGCTGACACTCGAGGGCGCCGTTGAACAGGCGGTATTGCTTGTCGGCGCGCAGACGTAGGCAGCTCAAGAGCTCGGGGGATGCGGAAAGAATGGAGACTTTCCAGCCCTGGAAGCTGCGACGCAGGGCATCGCCGAGGGCCTGGTGGACTTCCAGCAGGGCCGGGAACTCGCCAAGACGCTCGCCATAGGGGGGGTTTGAGATCAGCATGCCGACCTGACGAGCCTCCCCTTCCACTGCCGGCATCGGCAGCGGGTTTTCCAGCGCAGTGACGTCGGCCTGTTTGAAGGTGATGAGATGGGCCACGCCGGCGGCTTTGGCGTTGTCGCGGGCTTTGAGCAGCACGCGGCTGTCGGCATCGCAACCGAACAGCTTCACTTCACAGCGCTGCATGCCGCGCTTGGCCCGTACCTGAGCCTCCATCAGCAAGCTCTGCCACAGTTCGCTGTCATGTTGCAGCCAGCGATCGAACCCGAAACGCTCGCGGCGCAGGGCCGGTGCCATGTCGGCGGCGATAAAGGCGGCTTCCACCAGCAGCGTACCGGAACCGCACATGGGGTCCATCATGGGCTCGCCGGCCCAGCCGCTACGGGCAATCATGGCGCAGGCCAGGTTCTCTTTGAGTGGCGCCTCGCCGGTGCCCTGACGATAGAAGCGCTGATGCAGCGCCGGGCCTGACAAGTCCAGCGTGATATTGGCCTTGCCCTTGCCCAGGTGCGCCATGATGCGAATATCCGGCGACTTCTTGTCCACGTCAGGACGCACGTGACCGCGCTTGGTGAAGCGATCGACGATGGCATCCTTGATCTTCAGGGCGCCGTACTGGGTATTGCGAATGGCCGGATTGGTACCGGTAAAGTCCACGGCAATGGTGGAGGTACCGGAGAAGTGCTCTTCCCAGGGAATGGTGTGAGCACCCAGATAGAGATCCAGGTCGTCATTCATCTGGAACTCGGACAGCACCAGCACGATGCGGGAGGCGAAACGGCTCCACAGACAGGCCTTGTAGCCAGTGGCCAGTTCGCCTTTGAAATGCACGCCAGCCACGGTCTCACGGACCTGCTCTGCGCCCAGGTTGGTCAGCTCGACGGCCAACAGGTTTTCCAGCCCTTTGGGGCAGGTTGCAAAAAATTCTTTCATCACGCTCACGGGGAACCCATAAAAATAGTGCAGCATTATACCTTAAGCCGCGATCCGGAGCAGCAAAAGCTTGCCAGTGACGACATAAACCGAGGGTATCTGACATGCGCCGCCTCCGACCTTTTGGCCGTTCTGGCGAGGCATGCGCGCAGGAAGGATCTCACGAATAAAAAATGTACCAGCCGCTCGGCAAGTTCAAACCATAACCAGGTGTACTCCTGTCATCTCTCATTGACACGGCATTACTTTGCTGAGGCTGCAACCATATATGACATGGCCATGGTCAGGAATAGGTGAGCTATCCCGCTGCCATATCTGACAGGCGTCAAACAAGACTCAACTCGTTATTATTTCCCACGACAGAGCAAGTCCTTTCTGTAAACCCCGTGTTTGGCTCTCCCGTTATCGTCCGTAAACGGGAGGGCTATTTTTTCCTCCTCTCTCTGTTCATATCGCTATTGTCCGACTGTCACATCTATCAGGTTTCAAGAGAAACTACAGGATTTAGAATAACCCCGTGTTGTTGATACAACCGCTTATTCCTCCTGTAGTGTGTGTTTGCCGCCCTCTTATCAAATTGATTGGAGGGCATTTTTTGCACAAAAGCAGTCACCTGAAATAATCAAGGCTAATGATAGGAACAGAATGGGGACGAGTGAATGTTCATCAGGATGAACTGAATGAGAGGATAAAGGCTTGCTATAAAATAACCCGAGGTTCAACTCACCTGGCGATATTGAGCCTGTGCCACCGGCCTTGGGCTCATGCGATTGTTCATCACCTTGATAACACCAAAACGGGGCAGTGTCTTGCTGGTGGTCAATATGAGATCGTCAGTCAAGTTTAAACAGACGCTGGCCTGCTCACCTGCCTCGATCACCAGAAACTCCCCTTTGCCGTGAGGAGTGCCCATGCACACCAGCGCACCGGTTTCAGGAATAATGGCGGGGTGGGTTTCCCCAAAGAACCAGCTTTGTGGCATCAGGGGTTTGTAAAAGCGGCTGACGGCGATGGCATTGAGTACCAGCTGAACCTGATGTGGTACGCTCCATTCCAGTTCGGCAACCCTGTCCATCAGCTGATAATAGAGCGCTGCATCATCCACGCAAAAAGGCTGGGTGGTGAAGGAGCTTGGCACCAATTGTCGCCCTTTATATTCGGTGGCGAAGATCATGCGATCGGATAAATCCAGCATCAGACGATCATCATGAGCATCATAATGCCACTGCCAATTGTCATTGGGTTGGATACACATGCAGGTGCCCTTACTGAAAGTCGTTACTCGACTTTATTCCATGTCGAGAATTTCAGCAACTTTAAATAAAGGGCACCGATTTATTTCTTATATATGGGTCACAATCTCTTTGACCAGATCCGGGCCCTTATAAATAAAGCCGCTGTAAATCTGGACCAGACTGGCACCCGCTGCCAGCTTCTCGCGGGCCGCCATGGCACTGTCGATGCCACCAACGCCAATAATGGGCAGCGCACCATCCAGTGCCTTGGCCAGCTGGCGGATCACTTCGGTGCTCTTGTGCTGCAAGGGACGACCGCTGAGGCCACCCGCTTCAGCTGCATGGGGCATGTCATAAATCATGTCGCGCTCAAGGGTAGTATTGGTGGCAATGACCCCATCAATGTCGTTTTTTATCAAGGATGCGGCCACCTGATTAATTTCATCCGGAGTCAAATCCGGCGCAATTTTAACGGCCAGTGGCACGTATTTCTTATATTGCGCGGCCAGCTCCTGCTGACGAACCTTGAGGGCGGCCAACAGTTCATCCAGCGCATCGCCATATTGCAGCGAACGCAACCCCGGCGTATTGGGGGAAGAGATATTGACGGCAATATAACCGGCATGGTCATACACCTTGTCCATGCAGATCAGGTAATCATCCTTGCCCTGCTCGATGGGGGTGTCCTTGTTCTTGCCGATATTGATGCCGATCACCCCCTGATATTTGGCCTTCTTGACCTGGGCAACCAGATGGTCAACCCCTTTGTTGTTGAAACCCATCCGGTTGATGATCCCCTCTGCCGGAATCACCCGGAACAGACGCGGCTTGTCATTGCCGCTCTGGGGTCTGGGGGTGACGGTACCGACCTCGATAAACCCGAATCCCATGGCCCCGAAGGCATCGATACACTCGCCATCCTTGTCCAGACCGGCCGCCAGCCCCACCGGATTGGCAAAAGAAAGCCCCATGACAGTGACGGGGCGTTTGGGCAAGGAGTGGCGGAAGAAACAATCAAGCGGCGTACCGAGAAGGCGGGGCAGATATTTGATGGAGAGATCGTGCGCCTGTTCCGGGTTGAGCTTGAACAGGAAATGCCTGGCGAGAGGGTACAGCATGTTTGCTCCTTAAAAAAAGCCCCGGCAACTGGCCGGGGCTTTGGGTGTGATACCGCTGTCATGCCTTAACTGGCAATTACAGTGCTCGGCAATTCAACTGGAGCAGGTTCAACTCCCGCAAGGCCACCGAGAACTTGGCGAACTCGTGGGTACTGGTGGTCTTGAAGTCGGCCAACATGTGGGTCCAACGGGACAAGAGTTGCTCATGCTCCGAAATCCAGTCGGCCAGTATGGTAGCGCATTCTCCCTGATCTTTGCACCCTTCCAGCACCACGGAAGTGAGGCTGCGCTGCTGCCAGTCCAGATCTTCGCGGAAGGAGGCCCGCGCCATCGCCTGCCAGTGGTTGCCCACCGGTTGATGGTTGATCTGGTCGAGGAACCAGTGCAGATCCAGCTTGGCACCGAGGCGATAGTAGACGTTGGCGGCACGCAGGATGTCGGTCTTGTGCTCCGCGGCGATCTGCGCCAGATCCAGGCTGGAGAAGAGGCTGCTCATGTGGGCCACCTGACGGGCGATGGCTTGTGGCACTTGCTTGGCCACCAACGCCGCGACCGCCTGCTGGTGTTCGGCCACTTCGCTCTCGTCCATCACCTCGTAGAGGTGCTGCCCCAGCGTCTCGAAGGCCGGACGGAAGAAGGCGATGTTCTCGCTGATGCTCCAGCTCCGATTGCGGGCGCGCAGGAACCAGCGGGTGGCGCGGCGCACGATGCGACGGCTGTAGAACATCAGCTCGAGCTGGGTCTCTGCCCCCACCAGGTTGTCGCACCCTTCGATGTCACGCCACAGCTGGTTGAGGCCGAATACCTCGCGGGCCATGGCGAAGCAGCAGGCCACTTCCGCCACCGAGGCACCGGTCTCGTCCTTCATCCGGCTGGCGAAGTTGAGCCCCATGTCGTTGACCAGCATGTTGGCCACCCGGGTCGCGATGATCTCGCCGCGCAGCGGATGCTGGGCCAGTGCCGCCCCGAACTGCTGCTGCAGCTTGGCCGGGAAGCTGGTCACCAGCATGTTGGCGAGGAAGGGCTCGTCGGTCACTTCCGGGCAGTTGAGCTGCTCTTTCAGTACCATCTTGCCATAGGCCACCAGCACCGCCAGTTCGGGACGGGTCAGCCCCTGCCCCGCCGCCATCCGCTCGGAGAGCTCCTCGTCGGAGGGCAGGAACTCCAGGGCGCGGTCCAGCTTGCCTTCCCGCTCCATCCCCTGGATGAAACGCTGCTGCTCCTTGAGCTGCTCGGCGCCGCGGAAACTGGTCACCGAGATGGACTGGGACTGGCGATAGGCGTTGGTGATGACGATCTGCGCCACGTCGTCGGTCATCTCATAGAGCATCTGGTTGCGCTGCTTGAGGGTCAGGTCACCGGCCGCCACCAGCTGGTTCAGCAGGATCTTGATGTTCACCTCGTTGTCGGAGCAATCCACCCCGCCCACGTTGTCGGTGAAGTCGGTGTTGATGCGACCGCCCTGGCTGGCGTACTCCACCCGGCCCAGCTGGGTAAAGCCGAGGTTGCCGCCCTCACCCACGATGCGGGCCCGCAGATCGCGGCCATTGACCCGCAGCACGTCGTTGCTGCGATCGCCCACTTCGGCGTCGCTTTCGCGGGAACTCTTCACATAGGTGCCGATGCCACCGTTCCACAGCAGATCCACGTTCAGGCAGAGCAGCGCCTTGATCAGTTCGTTTGGCGCCATGCTGGCCTTGTCGGTACCGAGCAGGGTCTGGATCTCGGGGCTCAGCTTGATGGACTTGGCCGAGCGCAGGAAGATGCCGCCCCCTTGTGATATCAGCTCCCGGTTGTAGTCATCCCAGCTGGAGCCGGGCAGCTCGAACAGGCGCTTGCGCTCGACGAAGCTCTTGGCCGCATTGGGGGTCGGGTCGATGAAGATGTGCATGTGGTTGAAGGCGCCCACCAGCTGGGTGTGCTCGGAGAGCAGCATGCCGTTGCCGAACACGTCCCCCGCCATGTCGCCGATTCCGACGCAGGTGAAGTCGGTGGTCTGGCAGTTGACGCCGATCTCGCGAAAATGCCGCTTGACCGATTCCCAGGCACCGCGGGCGGTGATGCCCATCTTCTTGTGGTCATAGCCGACCGAGCCGCCGGAGGCGAACGCGTCACCCAGCCAGTGGCCGTATTCCAGGCTTATCTCGTTGGCAATGTCGGAGAAGGTCGCGGTGCCCTTGTCGGCGGCCACCACCAGGTAGTAGTCATCCTCGTCGTGACGCACCACGGATTTCGGCGGGATCACCTCGCCGCCGATGATGTTGTCGGTCACATCGAGCAGGCCGCGGATGAACAGGCGATAGCAGGCCTTGCCCTCTTCCTGGATGGCGGCACGGGGGGCCCCCGCCGGCATCTGCTTGCAGTAGAAGCCGCCCTTGGCGCCGACCGGCACGATGACGGTGTTCTTCACCTGCTGGGCTTTTACCAGACCCAGCACTTCGGTACGGAAGTCCTCCTTGCGATCGGACCAGCGCAGACCGCCACGGGCCACCTTGCCCCAGCGCAGGTGCACCCCTTCCACCCGCGGCGAGTAGACGAAGATCTCGAACTTGGGCAGCGGCAGCGGCATGTCGGTGATGCTGGAGGGGGCCAGCTTGAAGGAGATGTAGGGCTTGATGTTGCCCGCCTTGTCCAGCTGGTAGTAGTTGGTGCGCAGGGTGGCGTCGATCATCTCCACATAGCGGCGGATGATGCGATCGTCATCCAGGTTGGCGACCTGATCCAGCTTGGCGGCGAGCTGCTCGTGCAGCTTGGCCTGCACCTTGGCGTCCTGCTTGCCGGCCGGATCCAGGCGCTGTTCGAACAGGGTGAACAACAGCTGGGCGATATCCGGGTAGCGGGTCAGGGTCTCTTCGATATAGGACTGACTGAAGGAGACGCCGGTCTGACGCATGTATTTGGCATAGGCGCGCAGTACCGAGACCTGACGACCGGTGAGGCCGGCCCCCAGCACCAGGCGGTTGAAGCCGTCATCTTCCAGCTGCTTGTTCCAGATGGCGGCGAAGGCCTGCTGGAAGCGCTGCTGGCTCTGCTCCAGATCGAACGGCTGCTCACCATGCAGCAGCATGGAGAAGTCGAGGATCCAGAAGATGTCGCCCGCCGGGGTGCGCACCTGATACGGGGTCTCGCCGATGACGCGCAGCCCCATGTTTTCCAGCATGGGCAGCACATCGGAGAGGTGGATGGGTTCGGTGCGGTGGAACAGTTTGAGGCGAACCCGGCGATCGTTCTCCTCCTCCTGGGCACGGTAGAACAGCATGCCGAGCGGGTTGACCTCGCTCAGGTTGTCCAGCTCCATGATGTCGGCCACGGCGGAACCCGGCAGCACGTCTTCCTTGTAGGCGCGGGGGAAGGCAGTGCTGAAACGGCGGCGCAGTTCGTTGCCGCGGGCTTCACCGTAGTGAGAGAGCAGCACGGAGTCGAGGCGATCATCCCAGCTGCGGGCCGCTTCAATCAGGTTGTTCTGTACTTCGTTCACATCCACATCCACGTTGTTGTTGTTGACCCGCACTATGTAGTGGGTCCGTGCCAGCACGCCCTCGGTGAAGTAGACGTTGAACTCCACCTCTTCGCTGCTGCCAAAATACTTCTGCAGGATCTGCTGGGTCTTGACCCGCAGCGCCGTGTTGTAGCGCTCCTTGGTGACGTAGACCATGCAGGAGAAGAAACGGCCGTACACGTCGCGGCGCACGAACAGGCGCAGCATGTCGCGCTCCTGCATCTCCAGCACGCCAAGACCGGTGGCCAGCAGCTCCTCTTCACGGGCCTGGATCAGCTCGTCGCGCGGGTAGGTTTCCAATACGTTCAGCAGCGCCTTGTAGGCGTGGGAGCCCTTCTCGTGACCGGAGGCGGCCATGATGTGCTCGAGACGGTGACTGATGAGCGGGATCTGGGTCGCGCTGGTGTTGTAGATGGAGGAGGCATACAGGCCGATGAAGCGATCCTCTCCCACCACCTTGCCGTGCTCGTCGAAGCGCTTGATGCCGATGTAGTCCACATACGCCGGGCGATGCACCCGCGACTTGCTGTTGGACTTGGTGAGGATCAGCAAATCAGAACTCAGCGCCGCGTGACGGGCACTGGCGGGCATGTTGCCAAGTCGCTGCCCCACTTCCTTGATGGAGTTCTTCATCAGACCCAGGCTGGAGTCGGCCTGGGGCAGGATCTCGTGATCCCCCTCCACCGCCTTGACGTCGTAGCGGCGATAGCCCATCAGGGTGAAGTTATGGGCGGCTACCCACTTGAGGAAGGCAACGCAGGAGTCCACTTCGGCCTGACCGACCGGGTTCTTGCGTTTGGGCAGCTCGTCGATGATCTCGTTCAGGCGCGCCAGCATCGGCTGCCAGTCACCGACTGCCAGCGCCACTTCACCGGCCACCGAGTTGAGCTCGGCGGTCAGCCCTTCCATCTGCTCCTCGCTGGTGAGGTGATCGATTTCGATGAGGAAGGCGGTCTCGACGGAGGTCTGTTCGGCACTGTTGTCGATATCCAGAATGGCGCTGATCTTGCCTTCGTTGCCGCGAATGAGGTGCAGCGGCTGGTGCAGCATCATGTGCGCCGTGATGCCCCGGCGCTTGAGCGCCATGCGGATGGAGTCCACCAGGAAGGGGGAGTCCTGCAGAATGATCTCGACGATGGTATGGGGAGACTGCCAGCCATGGCGGGTCAGCTCGGGATTGTAGACCCGGATATAGGGCTCTGTGCTGGTGCGCTGGTTGAGCGCATTCCACAGGCTGAGCGCGGCGCCATAGAGATCGCTGTCATTGCGATCGTGCAGATCGGTGCTCGCCATGTTGCCGTAGAACTTGGCGACGAAGCACTCGACCAGGGAGGCACTCTTCTTGGGCAACTTCTGATGGATCAGGCTGAGAACGTTTTCGAGCAGAACTGAGGTAGGGGCGTCTTTCAATGCCATTTCTATATTCCTTATCGGACGACATTAACCACCGACACAGAGACATCCACCCTGGATGCCCACCGGTACAGAGTTGCTGCGAAGTGTAATGTCTTGGATCAAGGAAGGCGAGCAAAGGTGATAATGAGTTGTTAAAAACAAGGGTCAGATCACGCCTTAAGCTGTGAAAAATTTTGCCGTTCTGGCAAAAAACAGAAAATCCCACTGGATGGTTACGGATTTACCGGATAGATAGTGACTGAAAGCAGTGAATTGCGCGGAAATATGTTCAAGTTTTGTTAATTTATGCGTTCGAGGCTGATAAAGCGATAATCATCCTGGGTTTTGAGGCGAAAATAGCCATGTACCCCGCTGATGGCGACGAAAGGCCGGATTTTCTCAATGCCCAGCTCCAGGGTCAGCCCCTGCTCGCTGCGTACCACCAGCCGTTTGGCATGACCCTGATACATCAGCATGACCTCGTCGTGGCTCAGGGACAGGCGAAAGGTAAACTGCTTCACGATGACTCCTCTGATCTGATAAACGACCCGGATGTTGAAAGGGCGGGAGATGGCTCCCCCACCCCGTCGGGTTTACTGCTGCAGTGCCTTGCTCACCTTCTCGAACAGATCCCGTGCCAGCCCCTCGAGGTTGGCCAGACGGGTCAGCTCGGTGCGGATCAGCGCCTTGCGCCCCTCATCGAGCCGCTTGAACTGGATGAGCGGGGTGATGAGGCGGGAGGCCACCTGCGGGTTGACCTCGTTGAGCTCGATCAAGAGATCGGTCAGGAAGCGGTAGCCGCGACCATCGCGCGCATGGAACTGCACCTGGTTGTTCATGGCAAAACTGGCCACCAGCGCCCGCAGCCGGTTCGGGTTGCGGATGCTGAAGGTGGGATGCGCCATCGCCTGCTTCACCTCCTCCAGCACGTCTTCCGCCGGCTTGGAGCCCACCAGCCGCAGCCAGTTGTCCAGCACCAGACCATCCTTGGCCCACTTGCCTTCGAAGTCGGCCAGCAGCTCGGAGCGGCACGGCAGCAGATGGCTGTTGGCCACCTGCAGCGCCGCCAGGGTGTCGGTCATGTTGTCGGCGGTGGCATATTGCTGGCGTACCAGCAGATCGGCACTGCCGGCGTCGAGCGCCGCCAGATAGCCCAGCACGACCCCCTTGAGCGCCCGTTTGGCCATGTCGGCGTGCACCACCTGATACGCCGGCAGGCGCAACGCTTCGTAGCTGCTTGTCAGACGGGCACCGAAGGCGTGAGCCAGCGAGGTGTGGATCTCGTTGCGAACCTGATGGATGGCATCGATGTCAGCCACCTCGAACAGCTCGGCCAGGGTCGCCTCACCCGGCAGCGCCAGGATCTCCGCCTTGAGGGCCGGGTCCAGCTCGCCATCGTCCAGAATGGCAACAAAGGCCGCCAGCAGGGTCTGGGAGAGCTCAACCCCCTGCCCGTGCTGCACTCGGGCCACGCCATCGATGACCGCCTTGTTGATCAGCATCTGCGCCGCATCCCAGCGAGCAAACTCGTTGCGGGCATGGCGCATCAGGAAGGCCAGGGCCTCGTCGCTGTAGTCAAAATGCAGCTTCACCGGCGCGGAGAAGTCCCGCAGCAGGGAAGGCACCGGCTTGACCGCCACCCGATCGAAGACGAAGGTCTGCTCTGCTTCCAGCACGTCGAGCACGTTGCCGATGGCCTTGCCCTGATACTGCAGCGGGATGACGGCCCCTTGCGCATCATAGAGTTCGATGTCGAGCGGAATATGCAGCGGCAGTTTTTGCGGCTGATCCTGGGTCGGCGGGGTGTGCTGGCTCACGTGCAGACGATAGACGCCGCTTTCGGCATCGTACTCGTCGGTCACGGTGAGCTCAGGGGTACCGGACTGGCTGTACCAGCGACGGAAGCGGCCGAGATCGACCCCGGAGGCATCTTCCATTGCCTGCACGAAATCATCACAGGTGACGGCCTGACCGTCAAAGCGCTCGAAATAGAGGCGCATGCCTGCCTGGAAGGCAGCCTCACCCAGCAGGGTGTGCAGCATGCGGATCACTTCCGAGCCCTTCTCGTAGACGGTCAGGGTGTAGAAGTTGTTCATCTCGATCACCACATCCGGGCGGATCGGGTGTGCCATGGGGCCGGCATCTTCGGCAAACTGCGGGCCGCGCACGGTGCGCACGTTATTGATGCGATTGACCCCGCGCGAGCCCAGATCGGAGGAGAACTCCTGATCCCGGAACACCGTCAGCCCCTCTTTCAGGCTGAGCTGGAACCAGTCGCGACAGGTGACGCGGTTGCCGGTCCAGTTGTGGAAGTATTCGTGGCCGATCACCCGCTCGATGCCGTGGTAGTCGCTGTCGGTAGCGGTAGCCGGATTGGCCAGCACGAACTTGGAGTTGAAGATGTTGAGCCCCTTGTTCTCCATGGCGCCCATGTTGAAGAAGTCCACCGCCACGATCATATAGATGTCGAGGTCGTACTCGAGGCCGAAGCGCTGTTCGTCCCAGCGCATGGAGTTGATGAGGCTCTCCATGGCGAAACCGGCGCGGTCCAGGTTGCCCTTGTCGACGAAGATCTCGAGGGCCACTTTGCGGCCGCTACGGGTAGCGTAGCTACCCCGCTCCACATCGAAGTCACCGGCCACCAAGGCAAACAGGTAGCTCGGCTTGGGGAAGGGATCCTGCCACTGCACGAAGTGGCGGCCGTCACCCAGATCGCCGCTGTCGACCTTGTTGCCGTTGGAGAGCAGGAAAGGGAACTGGGATTTGTCGGCGGTGATGCGGGTGCTGTAACGGGCCAGAATGTCGGGCCGGTCCAGGTAATAGGTGATGCGCCGGAACCCTTCCGCCTCACACTGGGTGCAGTAGGCGTCGCCGGACTTGTAGAGCCCTTCCAGCGCGGTGTTGGCGGCCGGATCCAGCAGGGTCACGATGGTCAGCACACACTCGGCCGGCAGGTTGAACAGGGTCAGGCTGCTCTCGCCCTGCTCGTACTGGGTGAAGGGCAATCCGTCCACGCTGACGCTGTGCAGGGAGAGCCCCTCCCCATCCAGCACCAGCGGTTCATTGTGCTCGCCATTGCGTCGCAGACGGGAGATGGCGGTCACCTGGGTCAGCGGCTCCTGCAGTTGAAAGTCGAGATCGATGCTGTCGATCCAGTAGAGCGGAGCCCGGTAATCCTGGCGATATTTGGCCGTCATGGCCTGGGAGTGATCGGTCATTATTGTTTGCTTCCACGCTTGTAATTGACGTGTCAGAGGCTGTCACAACCGGTTGGCAGGGTCAAATAGTTTGCATTCAGGCAAAAGAAAGGGCGACCTCAGTCGCCCTTGTTGATTAATTGACTCGCCGATGATCAGCTGCGTTTGCTGAGCTTGGCCAGATCCGCCGTGATGTTGGCAGCCTCGACCAGATACTCGTCGGGCGCCTCGAAATCGGCAGGCAGTTCATCCAGACTCTTCACCGCCGGCTTGCCGAGACGGGCAAGACGCTCGTTGGTGCGCTTGAGAGCCTTCTCATCCTGCTTGGCCTGATCCGCCAGACGCTCCGCCTCGTTGAGGGAGACCGACTTCTTGTCTTTCTCCTCCTTGTAGTCGGCAATGTCCTGCATCACGTAGGCAAACTCCGGATCCTTGTTGATCCGTGCCTCGTGGGCAGACTGCAGCTTGGGCAGCAGGCTGGCGAAGTTGCCGAGCTTGTCGTACTTGGCCGATGCAATCTTGTCCCACGGCAAGGCATTGAACTCGCGGCTCTCGCCCGTCTCTTCCGGCGCCACCGCAGTCGGGAAGCTGATGTCCGGAGCGACGCCCTTGTTCTGGGTGCTGCCACCGTTGATCCGGTAGAACTTGGCGATGGTGTACTGCACGTGACCGAGCGGCTGCTCGTAGAAGTCGTACACCTTGGCGAGGCTGCGATGCTGCTGCACCGTACCCTTGCCGAACGAGTTCTCGCCGAGGATCAGGGCGCGGCCGTAATCCTGCATGGCGGCGGCAAAGATCTCGGAGGCCGAGGCGCTGTAGCGGTCGATCATCACCGACATGGGACCACCGTAGTAGACGTTGCCGTCGTCATCACCGTTGACGGTGATGCGGCCCATGTGATCCCGGATCTGCACCACGGGACCGCTGGCGAAGAACAGGCCGCTCAGGGCAGAGGCTTCGGTCAGGGCGCCGCCGCCGTTGCCACGCAGATCGACGATGAGACCATCGATCTTCTGCTTGTTGAGGCTGGAGAGCTCCTTGATCACGTCATCGTGCAGGTTGACGTAGAAACTCGGGATCTCGAGCACCCCGATCTTCTTGCCTTCGGCGGTGATCACCTTGGACTTGGCGGCTCGGTCTTCCAGGCGCACCTTGTCGCGCACCAGCTCGATCTGCTCGGTCTTGGCAGCGGCGCCCTTGCCGCGCTGGATCTCCAGCTTCACCTTGCTGCCTTTTGGTCCCTTGATGAGCTCGACCACGTCATCGAGACGCCAGCCGATCACATCGACAATCTTGCCATCGTCCTGCCCTACCCCGACGATCTTGTCATCAGGCTTGAGGTGATTGGACTTGGCAGCCGGACCACCGGGCACCAGGGAGCGAATGACGGTGAAGTCATCCTCGGCCTGCAACACGGCACCAATCCCCTCCAGCGAGAGGTTCATCTCGGTGTTGAAACGATCGGCGCTGCGCGGAGACAGATAGCTGGTATGCGGTTCGATGGCGCGAGCGAAGGAGTTCATGAAGAGCTGGAACACGTCCTCGCTCTCGGTCTGGGACATCCGCTTGATGGCGTTGTTGTAACGCTTGCCAAGCAGTTCCTTGATCTCGGGCCACTCCTTGCCGCTGAGCTTGAGGCTCAGGGCATCGAACTTGACCCGCTGGCGCCACAACTCATTGAGTTCGGCTTCGTCTTTCGGCCAGGCCGCCCCTTCCCGATCAAAGATGTAGTTGTCGGGCTGGGTAAAATCGAAAGGAGTATCGAGCAGTTTGAGGGCGTATTCGAACCGCTCATAACGCCGCTGCTGACTCAGATTGAACATCTCGTAAGCCGGTGCCAGCCGCCCTCTTTCGAGGTCGGTGTCAAAACCGGTACGGTACTTTTCAAAGCGGCTGATATCAGAGGCCAGAAACAGGTTGCGGCTGTAGTCCAGATTCTCCAGATACTTGTCAAAGATCACGGAGGAAAAGGCATCGTCCAGCTTGAACTGCTTGTAATGCGAGCGGGTAAACAGATTGGCAATTCGCTTGCTGGCCGTAGCATGTTGGCTCTCCTGAGCCAACACAGGCAAATCACTTTCCTTGAGCACCGGCTCGATGGCCTGTGCAAGCCCGGCAAGCGCCAGGCTACAGGCAACGAGGGAAAAACGAATTACGCCATGCTTCAACATTTGTCTCCTTAGAGAACCAGGTGCTCGAATTTGACCCGCAGCATCATGCCGGTCTGCAATTGAACCTGAACGTCATCCTTGGTCACTTCCTTGATGGTGGCCGGCACCGGAGACTTGCCCAGCACAACCCGGACGCCCTGATCCACTTTCAGGGTAGCGGCATCCACTTTGACCAGCGGTGCTTCGACAGCAGCGGGAGCAGCCTTGGGAGCGGCTTTCGGCTTGTCGGATTTGGCGGCAGCATCGGCCTTGCGCGGAGCAGGACGACGTGGCTGCTTGGCCTTCTCTTCCTTGGTGTTGGTACGACGGCTGGCAAAGACACGCTCTTTGCTCTCTTTGAGGGCTTGCTTGGCGTGCTCGATGTGCTCTTCGGTGAGCAGCTCGCCCGGATTGCCGTCCAGATCGACACGGGCCTGGCCGGCCTTGAGGCCATGCAGGTAACGCCAGCTGGAGGTGTATTGACGCAGAGCAGAACGCAGCATGGTCTTGGAGACTCTGGCGTCGTCAGCAAGACGCTCGGCCAAATCCTGGAAGATGCCAATCTTGAGCGGCTTGGCCTCTCCTTCAGCAATGAAGCAGGCCGGGAATTTCTCGACCAGGTAGGCAACGATCTCTTTACTGTTCTTCAGCTTCTCAGTGTTTTCCATGTATAACCTTGGCTTTCATATAAACGCGCGGGCACACCCGAGCACAACAAAGGCCCCATTATAGAGAGCTTGGGGCCTTTTGCGAACCATCAAGCAATGACTTAGAGCATGCTTTCCAAAATTTGCACCGTTTCTTCCAGTCCAATCCGGTCTTGCGCATCAAAGCGGTTAAAGATTGGACTATCGATATCCAGTACGCCAATGATCTCGCCACCACGCCGCAGCGGGATCACGATTTCGGCATTGCTGGCACCGTCGCAGGCGATGTGACCTTCAAACTGGTGCACGTCGTCGATGAGCTGGGTCTTGCCCTCGGCCACCGCCGTACCACATACCCCGCGCCCGACCGGAATGCGCACGCAGGCCGGCTTGCCCTGGAACGGGCCGAGCACCAGGGTCTCGCCCTGCAACAGGTAAAAGCCGACCCAGTTGATGTCGGCCAGCTCCTGGTTGAGCAGCGCAGACAGGTTGGCCAGGTTGGCGATGAGATCCGGCTCCCCTTCCAGCAATGCCTGGGCTTGCTGGTTGAGGGTGCGATAAAATGCTTGTTTTTCAATCATGATTAAATGAACTTCACTCCCTGACAATCAGTGCAAGGTAACGCCCCGCCTGAAAAATTCAAATCAATTTTCACCTCCCCCCCCATCCTTTCTTCAATCGGGCGAGGCATTTAGCGGGCAACGGAGAGCGCCAGTTGCTGGCGCTGGCCATTGCTCCACTCGATATTGAGCAGCCAGACCATCAGCGGCGAGGTGCAGGATCCCACCAGGGTAGTCCCCTGCCAGCCCTGCTCGGTGGTCTCAAAGTTGACCGGAATGGTCCCCATGAACATGTCCCGTCCCTCCAGCCACGCCTTCACCGGCGTCACGGCCGGATCGCCGCCCTGAAGCTGTATCACAAAGTCACGTTCGGCCTGCACCGGCAGCGAGGCAACACGCACGGTCAACGGCTTGTCACCCAGCCGGGTGTCGCAGCTGGTGTGGGACAGATCACAAATCTGATCTTTTTCTGATCCCGCCACCGCGGTCTGCACGTTGCCGAACCAGGTTCGATAGGCAACCAATCCGAGCAAAATGGCCAATACGATCGCCAAATGGACAATTTTGCGTGAAGTGAGTCTCTCTTTCATGAAAAAACAGCCTTGTAAGATGTCTGAAAAATGACATTTTCGTGATCTCGCGCAAGGTAAATAATTGAACAGGCGAGACCCAACGGAGCCAAATATATCACTGTTTATACTGTTATTTTACCTGTCAGTTCAGTATCATTCCCATTGAATTTTCATTTAGCTACTTTTTGCTTTTCCTTTTATTAACAGTTGTTAACAAGAGAAAAGGCAGTAGCCAATGAAGTCGGTCCACGTCACTGGACACAAAATCAAACAACAGCAGCATCGGAAGCGGAATACAACGATGAGCCATACAACTAACCATCCTGAGTACAACTACACCGTTGTTCGCCAGTTCACCATCATGACGATTGTCTGGGGAATTGTCGGCATGTCGGTTGGCGTACTGATCGCAGCCCAGTTGATCTGGCCTGCCCTCAACTTTGATACTCCCTGGCTGACTTACAGTCGCCTTCGCCCTCTGCACACCAACGCCGTCATCTTCGCGTTTGGCTGTAGCGCCCTGATGGCGACCTCCTTCTATGTGGTGCAACGCACCTGTCAAACCCGACTGTTCGGCGGCAAGCTTGCCTCCTTCGTGTTCTGGGGCTGGCAGGCGATCATCCTCTCGGCCGCCATCTCGCTGCCGCTGGGATACACCACCTCCAAGGAGTACGCAGAGCTGGAATGGCCGATTGATATCGCCATCACCATCGTCTGGGTCGCCTATGCCGTGGTCTTCTTCGGCACCCTGGTCAAGCGCACCACCTCCCACATCTATGTGGCGAACTGGTTCTTCGGTGCCTTCATCATCACGGTGGCCGTGCTGCACATCGTCAACAACATGGAAGTGCCGCTTTCCGGCATGAAGTCCTACTCCATGTACTCCGGCGCCATGGATGCCATGGTGCAGTGGTGGTATGGCCACAACGCGGTAGGCTTCCTGCTGACCGCCGGCTTCCTCGGCATGATGTATTACTTCGTGCCCAAGCAGGCGGGTCGTCCGGTCTACTCCTACCGTCTCTCCATCGTTCACTTCTGGGCGCTGATCTCCCTCTACATCTGGGCCGGTCCGCACCACCTGCACTATACCGCGCTGCCTGACTGGGCCCAGTCTCTCGGCATGGTGATGTCCCTGATCCTGTTCGTGCCCTCCTGGGGCGGCATGATCAACGGCATCATGACCCTCTCCGGTGCCTGGCACAAACTGCGTTACGACCCCATCCTGCGCTTCCTGATCGTGTCCCTGTCGTTCTACGGCATGTCCACCTTCGAAGGCCCGATGATGGCGATCAAGACCGTCAACGCCCTCTCCCACTACACCGACTGGACCATCGGTCACGTCCACTCCGGCGCACTGGGCTGGGTTGCCATGGTCTCCATCGGTGCCGTGTACCACCTGATCCCGAACTTGTTCGGCCAGGGCCGCATGTACAGCATCAAGCTCATCAACGTCCACTTCTGGCTGGCCACCGTGGGCACCGTGCTCTACATCGTCGCCATGTGGATTTCCGGGGTGATGCAGGGTCTGATGTGGCGTGCGGTCAACGACGACGGCACCCTGACCTACAGCTTCGTAGAAGCGCTGCAGGCCTCTTATCCCTTCTACTTCGTGCGCTTCCTGGGTGGCTGCTTCTTTGTCACCGGCATGTTGCTGATGGCCTACAACGCCTATCGCACCATCACTGCGCCCAAAGGTTCCCTGGAACCTGTCGCACAGCCAGCATGATTGAAGAGGTCAAAGCATGAGCAACAATAACCGTCACGAGATCTTTGAAAAGAGCGTTCCCATGCTGGTGGTCGGCATCATCTTTGCCATCAGCCTGGGGGGCCTGGTCGAAATCACCCCGCTGTTCTTCCAGAAGCAGACCACTGAGCCGGTCGAGGGCCTCAAGCCCTATACCGCTCTGCAGATGGAAGGGCGCGACATCTTCATCCGCGAAGGCTGCACCGTCTGCCACAGCCAGATGATCCGTCCGTTCCGCGCCGAAACCGAGCGTTACGGCCACTACTCGGTCGCCGGTGAGAGCGTGTGGGAGCACCCCTTCCTGTGGGGCTCCAAGCGTACCGGTCCGGATCTGGCCCGGGTCGGCGGTCGTTATTCCGACGACTGGCATCGTGCCCACCTGATCAACCCGCGCGACGTGGTACCCGAGTCCAACATGCCCGCCTTCCCCTGGCTCGACACCAACGTGCTGACCGGTGAACTGACTGGCAAGAAGCTGGCCCTGTTCCGCGATCACTTCGGCGTACCCTACACGGATGCCGACATTCAGGGTGCCGGTGAGGCCGTGAAGGGCAAGACCGAGCTGGATGCGCTGGTAGCCTATCTGCAATCACTGGGTCATGCCCTGAAATAAAGGAGTCAGGATATGGATTACGGCACATTTCGCGGCCTGTATACCCTGCTGTTGATGGCCATCATGATCGGCATCATCGTCTGGGCCTACAGCAAGCGCCGCAAGACCTCCTTCGACGAGGCTGCCAATCTGGTTTTTGCCGACGACGAGCAACCCAGTGCTGATAACAAGAACGCAGGAGCGAAACAATAATGAGCACTTTGTTTAGCATTTTTGTCACCGTCATCAGTCTGGGGACCATCCTCGGCTGCTTCTTGCTGCTGGTCTGGTGCCTGCGCGACAAGATGGGGGTGGAAGAGGGCAAGTCCATGGGACACGCCTTCGACGGCATCGAAGAGATCAACAACCCGCTGCCGAAGTGGTGGACCTACATGTTCCTCTTCTTCATCGTCACCGGTCTGGTCTATCTGATTGCCTTCCCGGGCCTTGGCAACTTCAAGGGCGTACTGGGCTGGCAGAGCTCCAACCAGGACGTACGCTCGCTGGCCGAGTCCAAGGCTGCGGCGGCCTCCGCCAAGGCTGAAGGGCGCGCGGTGGAGTACGATCGCGAGCTCATCAAGGCCGACGAGATCTACGGCGCCAAGTTCCGCGAGCTGGCCTATCAGGCCGATGGCAAGACCTATCGCGCCATCGAAGAGATCGCCGCCGATCCGGAAGCCCGCAAGGTGGGTCAGCGTCTGTTCCTGCAGAACTGCTCCCAGTGCCACGGCTCCGACGCCCGCGGTGGTCGCGGTTTCCCGAACCTGACCGACAGCGAATGGCAATGGGGCGGCGCGCCCGACCAGATCAAGACCACCATCATGGGCGGTCGTCAGGGCGTGATGGCAGCCTGGGGCGAGATCCTCGGCAAGGACGGGGTCAAGGAAGTGGCCTCCTACGTGCTGAGCCTCTCCGGTCGCAAGGTGGACATGGTGGAAGCCAAGAAGGGTGAAGCGCGCTTTACCATCTGCGCCGCCTGTCACGGTCCGGACGCCAAGGGCGGCATCGCCTTCGGGGCACCGGATCTCACCAACAACACCTGGCTCTACGGCGGTTCCCGTCAGGTGGTCGAGCAGACCATCACCCACGGTCGTCACGGCGTGATGCCGGCCTGGAAGGATATTCTGGGTGAAGACAAGGTGCACCTGCTCGCCTCCTACGTTTACAGCTTGTCCCACAACGACCAGCAAAATAAGCAGTAACATGTGATAAACACGTGATTACTCAGCAAAAAGCCTCGACTCTTCGAGGCTTTTTGTTATCTTGTGTTGACTGAAATTCCTCTGTTTCGTTAATCACTGGTTTCACGGTAGTAGCACTATGTCCCAACCCTGGTATCGCCAATTCTGGCCCTGGTTCATCATCGCCCTCCCGACCGCAGCCGTGATCGGCAGCATCAGCACGGCGATCATCGCCAGCAAGGATGGCGTCAACCTGGTGGCCGAAGACTATTACAAGCAAGGCAAGGAGATTAATCAGGATCTCAGCAAGTTTGATCGCTCCGAAGCCCTCAACATCCACATCGCGCTGGAGGTCAACGGCAACGAGCTGACCCTCAAGCCGCTGTCGGGGGATATCCCGGCCGGCCAGGCGCTCTACCTCTCCCTGTTTCACCCCACTCTCGCCGGCATGGACAGCGAGCACATGGTGACCGCCGACGGCAACGGCGTCTATCGCCTGCTGCTCGACAAGCCGCTCACCGGCAAATGGCACGTGCGGGTGGATGCCTTCAACCACGAATGGCGGCTGCAAGAGACTGTCCAGCTCCCCACCAAGGCCCCCGTCGAACTCGATCCCAAAGGACGCTGAGTCATGAGTCGTCCTGTTCACCATGACACGCCAGCAGCAACCGGCGCTTCACTGTTTTTGCCGACAGGCCGGGTAGCCTGCGGCCAGCTGTCATGAGCGGCTGCTTTCACTGTGGTGAGCCGGTGCCCGCCGGCAGCCGCTATGCCCTCGAGATAAAAGGCATAGTCCAGCCCATGTGCTGCCCCGGTTGTCAGGCGGTGGCGGAAACCATTCTGGAGTGCGGCCTGGCCAGCTACTACGAGCACCGCACCGCTCCCGGCACCAAGGGCGAGCTGGTACCCGCAGAGCTCGCCGCCCTCACCCACTACGATCTGGCCGAAGTGCAGCAGGATTTTGTCACCGACAGCGCCACCGGCAGCCACAAGGTGCGCGAGATCCAGCTGACGGTGGAAGGTTTGACCTGCGCCGCCTGTGCCTGGCTCATCGAACGCCATCTGGGCAACCTAGCCGGGCTGCACTACATCAACGTCAACACCACCACCCACCGGGCCCGCATCAAGTGGGATCCGGACCGGCTCTCGTTGAGCGATATCCTCAAGGGTTTTGCCAAGATCGGCTATCGCGCCTACCCCTTCCAGACTCACCAGCAGGAGGCGCTCTACGCCAAAGAGGTGCGCAGCTACATGTTCCGGCTGGCACTGGCGGGGCTCGGTTCCATGCAGGTGATGATGTGCGCGGTGGCGCTCTACATGGACCTCTTCATCAGTGTCGAAGAGGAGTTCATGGTCTACTTCAAGTGGATAAGTCTGCTGCTCTCCACCCCCATCATGATCTACTCGGCCCAGCCCTTCTACGTGGGCGCCTGGCGCAGCCTCAAGCAGGGGCACCTCTCCATGGACGTGTCGGTGTCGCTGGCGCTGATCGGTGCCTTCGTCGCCTCCATGTGGGCCACCGTGTTCAATACCGGTGAGGTCTATTACGACTCCATCACCATGTTCGTCTTCTTCCTGCTGCTGGGGCGCTTCCTCGAGCTGCGGGCCAGACGCAAGGCCTCCGAGTCGAGCTCCAACCTAGCGCGGCTGGTACCCATCATGGCCACCCGACTCGATGAGGATGGCGAACACGAGGTGGCCGCCAAGACGCTGCAGGTGGGCGACCGGGTGCGGGTACTGGCGGGTGCCACCCTGCCGGCGGATGGCACCATACTGCTTGGGCAGGCCAGCCTCAACGAATCCATGCTGACCGGCGAACAGTTGCCACTGCTCAAACAGGCGGGGGATGCCGTCTACGCCGGCACCATCAACACCGACGCCCCCCTCGAAATCAGGGTCAGCCATCGCATCGAAGAGTCGCGCCTGGCCCAGATCATGCGGCTGCAGGATCACGCGCTGGACGACAAACCGGCCATCGCCCAGATGGCAGACGTACTCTCCCGCCACTTCATTCTGGTGCTGCTGTTCATCGCCGCCGGCGTCTGGACTTTCTGGCACTTCCATCAGCCGGAGCAGGCCTTCTGGGTCACCCTGGCGGTGCTGGTGGCGACCTGCCCCTGCGCCCTGTCGCTGGCCACCCCCACCGCGCTCACCTCGGCCACCGCCCGCCTGACCCGTGCCGGCGTCCTGCTGCGCCGCGGCCACGTGCTGGACGTGCTGACCCGGGCCAACCGCATCGTGATGGACAAAACCGGCACCCTGACCACGGGCAACATCAGCCTCACCAGCACGAAGGCCCTGGGCAATCTCGACGAGGCTCGCTGCCTTGCCATCGCCCGCGCCCTGGAGGCCTATTCCGAACACCCCATCGCCCGCGCCTTTCGCAGCAACGCCGCAGAGGACGCCGTGCTGCTGGCGGCCAGCAAGGTGACCCCCGTCATCGGACACGGTATCGAGGGGGTGATCGACGGTCGCCACTATCGCCTCGGCAGTGCCCGCTGGCTCGGCATCAACGATACCCACGCAGCGCAAGCGGACGGGCTGGTCATCTATCTGGCTGACGAGGATCAGGCGCTCACCCGTTTCCTGCTGACCGACACCCTGCGCCCCGATGCGAAGGCGCTGATCCAGGCCTTCAAGGCTGCTGGCCTCAAGACCACCATCCTCACCGGCGACAGCTCGGCCCAGGCCGACGAGGTGGCCCGCGAGCTGGGGGTCGACGAACTGGTCAAGGGCGTCACGCCGGATGGAAAGCTGGCCTACCTCAAGGAGCACGAGGCCCGCAGCGACATCAGCATCATGGTGGGTGATGGCATCAACGACGCCCCTGTGCTGGCCGGCGCCCACGCCTCCTTCGCCATGGCCGGCGGCACCGATCTGGCCAAGAACAGCGCCGACGCCATCTTGCTGGCCGACGATCTCTCCCGCCTGCTGGATGCCCGCGCCCTGGCACTGCGCACCCGCAAGATCATCAAGGAGAACTTCGCCTGGTCCATCGGCTACAACCTGCTGGTGCTGCCATTGGCGGCGAGCGGCTGGCTGCCCCCCTACGTGGCGGCGGCGGGCATGTCGCTCAGCTCCCTCATCGTGGTCACCAACTCCATGCGGCTCAACCGCTGAGCCGTGGCCACAGGGACAGGCAGGGTAAAGGGAGCTGGCTCCGGTCAGGCTCCCTTCACCATCGAATCGACGGGTCTGCGGCCACCAACGTGGTGTACCATGACCCCTTTCATTGCAAGGTTTGCTGCATGAACATCATCTTCGTCCTCATCCCCATCGCCATCCTCTTCGTCATCATCGCCGGCGCCGTCTTCTTCTGGGCCATTCGCTCCGAGCAGTTTGAAGATCTCGACCGCCAGGGTTCCAATATCCTGTTCGACGAAGAGCAACCCGCCCCCAAACACGTCGAACACGAGCACAAAGATGACGGCCACCCTTGATCTGCTGGGCGCTTTGCTGGTTGGGCTGGCCGGTGCCGGCCACTGCATCGGCATGTGCGGCGGCGTCTCAGCCGCCCTCTCCATGGCCATTCCTGCCGAGAAGCAGCACTTCTGGGGTCGGCTCGGTTACCTGCTCAACTACAACCTCGGCCGGATCCTCAGCTATGTGATTGCCGGTGCCTTGGTCGGGGGGCTGCTGGCCACTACCAGTGAACTCGGCGCGGGCAAGCACGCCATCGCCGGTCTGCGGCTGGTGGCGGCCTTCCTGATGATTGCCCTCGGGCTCTATCTCGCCGGCTGGTGGCAGGGGGTGTTGCTGCTCGAGCGCATTGGCGCCAGGTTGTGGCCCCTCCTCAAGCCGCTGGCGGGCAAGTTCATCCCCTTCACCTCGACCTGGCAGGCACTGCCGTTTGGCATGGTCTGGGGTTGGCTCCCCTGCGGGCTGGTCTACTCCATGCTGACCTGGAGCGCAGCGGCGGGATCCGCCGGCGGTGGAGCGCTGGTCATGCTCTTTTTCGGCCTCGGCACCCTGCCGACCCTGTTTGCGCTGGGGGGGCTGGCGGATCGGCTGCGCTACTGGCTGACCCTGCGCAGTTTGCGCCTTGGTGGGGCACTGCTGCTCATCGCATACGGGCTGCATACCCTCTGGATCGGGATTGCGTCCTTTTGAAACCCTATCCAAAACGGATGAGTTGATGGTAAACTTGTTTGATATAAATCAATTATTCGTATGAGCCTATGATCCCGGAAAAGAAACCTGGCAGACGTATTCAGAGCGGTGGCTGTGCAATTCATTGCCAGGATTGCAGCATCAGCCAGCTCTGCATTCCCTTCACTCTGAACGACAACGAGCTCGATCAGCTGGACAGCATCATCGAGCGCAAGAAGCCGATCCAGAAGGGTGAAGAGTTGTTCAAGGCCGGCGATGAGCTCAAATCGCTCTACGCCATCCGTTCCGGGACCATCAAGTCATACACCATTACCGAGCAGGGTGACGAGCAGATCACGGCCTTCCACCTGGCTGGCGATCTGGTTGGGTTTGACGCCATCCACAAACAGGCTCACCCCTCCTTCGCCCAGGCGCTGGAAACCGCCATGGTGTGCGAGATCCCGTTCGACGTGCTCGACGATCTCTCCGGCAAGATGCCCAAGCTCCGCCAGCAGATCATGCGGCTGATGAGCAACGAGATCATGGGCGACCAGGAGATGATCCTGCTGCTCTCCAAGAAAAATGCCGAAGAGCGCCTTGCCGCCTTCCTGCACAACCTGTCGGTGCGCTTCTCCGAGCGTGGTTTCTCCGCCAAGGAGTTCCGCCTCTCCATGACCCGCGGCGACATCGGCAACTACCTCGGCCTCACCGTCGAGACCATCAGCCGTCTGCTGGGCCGCTTCCAGAAGTCCGGTCTCATCAGCGTCAAGGGCAAGTACATTACCGTACTGGATCACGTCGCCCTCGGCGTCATGGCCGGTGCAACCCGCCCCCCCTGCGGTTAAGCTTCCTCTCTCTGGTGCCGGATCGGTTTACCCCGAAATTTGATCCGGCACACGTCCCCCTCTCTCCTCCTGAGCTAAGCTGTAATGGCTAAAGGTCTGCCATCATTGGTATTTTTGCCAAGGAGGAGGAGAACATGGTCAAGTACCGAAAAATTCTGGTGGTCATCAACCCGGAAGAAGAGCGGCAAATCGCCCTCGAACGTGCGGTCAAGGTAGCCGAGCTGGATGAAGGCGCCCAACTGACCCTGTTGCTCACCATTTACGACTTCTCGTATGAAATGACCGCCATGCTGTCGGTGGATGAGCGGGAAGAGATGCGCCACGGGGTGATTGCCCAGCGCCGCGAATGGCTCGACGACATTCTCAAACCCTACCGCGCCCGAGGGCTGGATTGCGAGATCAAGGTGGTCTGGCACAACCGTCCCTTCGAATGCATCATTCAGGAAGTGCTGGAGCAGCGCCACGATCTGGTGGTCAAAGCCACCCACCACCACTCCTTCCTGCAAACCTTCATTTTCACCCCCACCGACTGGCATCTGCTGCGCAAGTGCCCCTGCCCCGTGCTGCTGGTGAAAGAGGGACATTGGCAGCGGGGCGGCAACATCATCGCCGCCATCAATTGCTCCAGCGACGATCAGGATCAGAAGCTGCTCAACGAGCGGATCACCGAAGAGGGGATCGCCATCGCCGAGCTGCTCGGCTCCAACCTCTATCTGGTCAACACCTACCCGGGTACCCCGGTCAACGTGGCCATCGAGCTGCCGGAGTTTGACCCCAACGCCTACAACGACGCCATTCGCAAACACCACGAGAGCCTGCTGCTGAGCCACGCCGACAAATATGGCATCGGCCATCTCTGGACCCGGGTGGCGGAAGGCCTGCCCGAAGAGGTGCTGCCCGATCTCGCCGGCGAGCTGCAGGCCACCCTGATGATCATGGGGTGCGTCGGTCGCACCGGGCTCTCCGCCGCTCTGCTCGGCAACACCGCCGAACACGTGGTGGATCGTCTCGCCTGCGACATGCTGATCCTCAAGCCCGCCGATTACAGCTGCCCGGTCGATAGCCGCCGTCCAGCATAAGCCTTTCTTGCCCTCCCCCGGGACATGGCTATAATAAGCCGCTTATTTTTGTCCCGGGTTTCAGGTCATGCTAGAAGAGCTTAACGCCAAAGAAAAATACAGTTTCAACAAACTGCAGAAGCGCCTGCGGCGCAACGTAGGTCAGGCCATCGCCGACTTCAACATGATTGAAGAGGGTGACAAGGTCATGGTGTGCCTGTCCGGCGGCAAGGACAGCTTCGCCATGCTCGACATTCTGATGAGCCTGAAGGCCAGTGCCCCCATCCACTTCGATCTGGTGGCGGTCAACCTGGATCAGAAGCAGCCCGGCTTCCCCGAGCACGTGCTGCCCGAATACCTGACCACCCTCGGCATCGACTTCAAGATCGTCGAAGAAGATACCTACGCCATCGTCAAGGAGAAGGTGCCGGAGGGCAAGACCACCTGCGCACTCTGCTCCCGCCTGCGCCGCGGCATTCTCTACCGCACCGCCCAGGAGCTGGGCTGTACCAAGATTGCCCTTGGCCACCACCGCGATGACATCCTCGAGACCCTGTTCCTCAACATGTTCTACGGCGGCAAGCTCAAGTCCATGCCGCCCAAGCTGGTGAGCGACGATGGCAAGAACGTGGTGATCCGCCCGCTCGCCTACTGCAAGGAGAAGGACCTGGTGCGCTATGCCGAGGTCAAGGCCTTCCCCATCATCCCGTGCAACCTGTGCGGCTCTCAGGAGAACCTGCAGCGCCAGGCCATCAAGCAGATGATGCAGGAGTGGGATCGCCGCTTCCCGGGTCGTCTCGAGACCATGTTCACCGCCATTCAGGACGTGATCCCGAGCCACCTGCTCGATCACAAGCTGTTTGACTTCAAGAGCATCAACCGCGACTCCGGCATCATCGACGGCGGCGACAAGGCGTTTGATCCGCCCGAGCTGCCCAAGGCACCGCTGCTGGACATCGACGAGATGGACATGCTGGACGTCATTGAGGTGCGCTAAGCCCACTTCAGCCATAAAAAAGGAGCGCCTGGCGCTCCTTTTTCATTTCTATGCCGGCCACCCTCGGTAGCGGCTCAAGATGGGCTAGCCCTTGTGCAGCCAGGGCGTCAGCCGCAGGATCTCCCCCTGCAGCTGCAGCTTGCCCTCGGCAAACGCCGCCAGCTGGGCGTTGCTCAGCAGCAGTTGTCCCTCCAGCCAGGGCAGCGGCAGCTGGCGAGCACCGTCGATGAGGTAGGCGGTACCGCTTGGCTGCACCAGGCTGACCCTCACCCCCGTCATCTCGGGCAGGAAATATTTGCCGACCATGCCGGCCAGCTTCTCCAGCAGGCTCTGCATGTCGTGCTGGCGCCCCGTCAGCTCGCTCACCTTGAGCTCCCACCGACTGTCTGCCGGCGGCGGCACATCCGCCATCACCTGTACCGACAGATCGCAAGCCTCATGGGGCTCGGTGAGCCCCACCACCACGGTCGCCTTGTCGAGATTCAAATCATCGTCATAGGGCAGCCGCAATTCGCTGTCGATGGTCACCTCGGCCGCCACGTCCCGATCCAGAGTCGAGACCCGAGCCGAGGTGAGCAGGCAGCGCCGGCCATTTTGCTGATCGGTCAGATAAAAGCCCAGCCTGGCGTGACCAAACTCCCCTTTGGCGAAGGTCTTCATCTGGCTGTAGAAGGTGCCGTACTGCAGCTCAAGGGAGGGCTGCGCCACTGCCAGCATGGGCGCCATCAGCAGCGCGGCCGCCATCCCGTATCGATTGTTCATATGCCATCCTTTTGCATCACGCATCTGCACGCGCCGCTATCTGTTGCTGTTGTCTGACGCCCTGGATGCCGTCAGGCGTTGAAATGATCGGGGCCCTGGCTCACCTCGGTCACTTCGACCGCGACCCCGCACAGATCCCGATAGAGGATCCCCTTGCAGTTGAAGTAGAGGGGGGCCACCCAGACAAGGCCCAATCCCATGGGGATCAGCGCCAGGAAAAACAGCGCCAGCATGACGCCGTGCAGCAGCACTATGCTGGGCCAGCCACGGGCAAACAGCTTGAGCGACACCAGAATGGCTTGCACCGGCGACAGGCCGCGCTCCAGCACCAGCGGCACCGAGAACACCAGTCCCATGCCGATCAATGCAGACGGGATGAAGGCCAGCACCACCGGCAGACCCACCAGTTCAAACAGGGGGCCGAACAGGCTGGTGAGCATGCTGCCCAGCAGACTCAGGCTGCCCAGACGCAGGAAGTGGCGAAAGAAGTCAAATACCTGGCTCGGGCGGGCACGCACACCGACCGACTGCTGCAATCCCAGCATGTCGAGGGACGAGGTCATGGGTGACATCATGATGGTGATAAGCAGGCTCAGCACCAGGGCTATGTCCATTCCCCCCTCCTGATTGAGGTAGGGGGCCAGCAGGGTATTGCTCAGCAATATCCAGATGGCCGTGACACCGACGATGGCCAGCAACAGGCCGAAACCGGTGCGCCGCGTCTGTTGCCAGCTCTCCTGCAATACCCCCTTGAGGTCGAGACGATATCCCTGACTCAGGGATTGTTCGAGGGAACCACCGATCCGCATTTTATTACTCAATTGACTATCCAACATCAGAAAAACCACTATTCAGGGAGCACATTATAGCGATTTGACCCGGCATGCGTAGCCGTTTTTCCCCTTATCTGCTGACCAAAAAGTCTTTGATTTCATAAGGGCCCGTCATCGCAGTCGACGCCGCGTCCATCCGGAACAGATTATCCACGCCAGGATCTTGCCCCCATCCGCATCCGCCATCGGGCGTCCTCGCGGGGCTGATCTCCCTGCCTTGGCCCGCCGCGGCGATGGGCGTAGGATGCCAGAAGCCGTCACCGCTTCTACTCGCCCATCCGGACTGCCCGGTGGCGACCGCTTCACAAGGAGAATTGCATGTCTGATTTGACCCTGTATCTCGCCCCTGGCACCTGTGCCATGGCTGTGCACATAGCCCTGACCGAGGCCAAGGCCCACCATAACATCAAGGTGCTCGACCTGACGGCCGGGGAGCAGCGCTCCGCCGCCTACCTCGCCATCAATCCCAAAGGCCGGGTGCCGGCTCTCGTCACCGAGCGCGGCGTGCTGACCGAAACCCCGGCCTTGCTGCTCTATGTGGCGCAGCGCTTCCCTAACGCCCGGCTTGCACCGCTGGACGATCCCTTCCTGCTGGCCCGCATGCAGGAGGTGAACAGCTTCCTCGCCTCCACGGTGCACGTCTCCCATGCCCACGGTCGCCGTGGCAGTCGCTGGGCCGATGATGAGCAGGCCATCGCCGCCATGCAGGCCAAGGTGCCGCGCAACATGCGCGATGGCTTCTCCCAAATAGAAAACCACTATCTCGCCGGTCCCTGGGTGCTGGGAGAGTGTTTCAGCCTGGCCGACATCTACCTGTTCGTGGTGGCGAGCTGGCTCAAGAGTGACGGGATCGCCATCGACGAGTTCCCCAGGGTGGCCGCCCACACGGCGCGGGTGCTGGCCCGTCCCGCAGTACAACAGGCGCTGATCGTTTAATCCCTTGCGGGCCAGCGCTCTGCTGGCCCCATTTGTACTTTATGTTTGCCCCGCATTGAGATCGTTTTCACATTTCTGCCATCTCTTGGTGGATCAAAACCGCCTGAGCGCCTATCTTCCACCCCATGACGCAACCGGTTGCGTAACCGGTTGCCTAGCTAACATCAGATACGCGGGCATAGCCTGCCGAGGTGCTGTATGAAACGAGGCGTACTGCTCAATGCTCCCCTGAGTGCCCTGGTGGCACGGATGGGTCACACCGACGAGATCACCGTCTGCGATGCGGGCCTGCCCATTCCGGCCGGCCCGGAGCGCATCGATCTGGCGCTGATGGCGGGGACGCCGAGCCTTGAAACCGTGCTGACCGCCCTGCTCACCGACCTGGTGGTGGAGAAGGTGATCATGGCGAGCGAGATTAAGCAGATCAGCCCCGCCGCCCATCAGGCGCTGGTGGATCAGCTGGAGGCGCACGCCGCAGCCCAGGGCAAGCCCATCACCATCGAGTACTGCCTGCACGAAGCATTCAAGGCTCGCTCCCGCCAGAGCAAGGCCATCGTGCGCAGCGGCGAGGTGACCCCCTACGCCAATCTCATTCTCTGCGCCGGCGTGGCGTTTTAAATTCCCAAGGAAGCAGCTATGAGCAACGCCAATATGCCCCCCTCGCCCATTCTGGCTCTTTCCGGGATCGTCAAGACCTTCCCCGGGGTGCGTGCCCTCGATGAGGCGGGCCTCAAGGTCTATCCGGGTCAGGTGATGGCCCTGCTCGGCGAAAACGGCGCCGGCAAGTCGACCCTGATGAAGGTGCTGACCGGCATCTACCAGGCCGATGCGGGCAGCATCAGCTATCGCGGCCAGCCGGTTCACTTCAAGGGCCCCCGCGACTCCCAGGATCAGGGGATCAGCATCATCCACCAGGAGCTGAACCTGCTGCCTGAGCTGTCGATTGCCGCCAACATCTTCCTCGGCCGCGAACCTCGTACCCGTTTTGGCAGCATCGACCACAAACAACTGCGCGAACGGGCAAGCACCCTGCTGGCGCGACTTGGCGTCAAACACGGCCCGGATACCCGGCTCGGGGCTCTCTCCATCGGTGAACAGCAGATGGTGGAGATCGCCAAGGCGCTGTCGTTTGATGCCAGCGTCATCATCATGGACGAACCCACCGATGCCCTCACCGACACCGAGACCGAGCAGCTGTTCGTGGTTATCCGCGAGCTGCGTGAACAGGGCTGCGGCATCGTCTACATCTCCCATCGCTTGAAGGAGATCTTCGAAATCTGTGATCGGGTCACCGTGCTGCGCGATGGCAAGTGGATCGGCGAGCAGGCGGTGAGCGAGCTCGACGAAGACAGGATCATCGAGATGATGGTGGGTCGCCGGCTGGAAGAGCAGTACCCGCGCCTCGCCCGCGAGCTCGGGCCGGTCAGCCTGCAGGTCAAGGATCTGGCCGGCCCCGGCGTGCGCGGGGTGAGCTTCTCCCTGCGTCAGGGTGAAATTCTGGGCTTCAGCGGCCTGATGGGCTCCGGGCGTACCGAGCTGATGAAGCTCATCTACGGTGCCAGCCCCATCAGCGCCGGTGACATTACCGTGGATGGCCACGCACTGGTCCCCAAGAGCCCGGCCGATGGCCTGGCCGCCGGCATCGCCTACATCTCCGAGGATCGCAAGGGCGACGGCCTGGTGCTGGAGCTGTCGGTGCGCGAAAACATGAGCTTGTGTGCCCTCGGCGAGTTCATCAGCCACGGCAAGATTGACGGCCAGGCCGAGCGCCAGGCGGTGGGCGACTATGTGCGTCTGTTCAACATCAAGACCCCGAGTCAGGATCAGCTGATCAAGCTCCTCTCCGGCGGCAACCAGCAGAAGGTGGCCATCGCCAAGGGACTGCTGACAAGGCCCAAGGTGCTGATCCTGGATGAGCCGACCCGCGGCGTCGATGTCGGCGCCAAGAAGGAGATCTATCAGCTCATCAACCAGTTCAAGAAGGAGGGGATGAGCATCATCCTGGTCTCCTCCGAGATGCCGGAAGTGCTCGGCATGAGTGATCGCATCATGGTGATGCACGAAGGGCGCATCAGCGCAGAATTCAACACCCGCGATGCCAATCAGGAGAAGCTGATGGCAGCGGCAGTCGGTAAACAGTGGCAAGCAGAGCAAGAGGCAGCACAATGACAACCCAAACCCTTTCCCGCCGCGGCGTCATGAGCAAGGCCTGGTGGATCGAGAACAAATCCCTGGTCGCGCTGCTGGTGCTGATCGGCGTGGTCTCCTTCCTGAGCCCCAACTTCTTCACCGCCGACAACCTGCTCAACATCCTGCGTCAGACCTCGGTCAACGCCATCATGGCGGTCGGCATGACCCTGGTCATCCTCACCGCCGGCATCGATCTGTCGGTCGGCTCGGTATTGGCCCTGTGCGGCGCCCTGGCCGCCACCATGGTCGCCATGGAGCTGCCCATTGCCCTGGTGATCCCCCTCACCCTGGGGGCCGGCGCCCTGCTTGGCGGCATCAGCGGTCTCATCATTGCCAAGGGCAAGGTACAGGCCTTCATCGCTACCCTGGTCACCATGACCGCCCTGCGCGGCGTCACCATGGTCTATACCGAGGGGCGCCCCATCTCCACCGGTTTCAGTGACGGCGCCGATCACTTCGCCTGGCTGGGTACCGGTTACCTGTTCGGTCTGCCGGTGCCCATCTGGCTGATGGCCATCGTCTTCCTGCTGGCCTGGTTCATGCTCAACCACACTCGCCTGGGTCGCTACATCTATGCCCTCGGCGGCAACGAATCGGCCACCCGCCTCTCCGGCATCAATGTGGACCGGGTGAAGCTCGCGGTGTATGGTCTGTGCGGCATGCTGTCGGCACTGGCCGGGCTCATCGTCACTTCCCGCCTCTCCTCCGCCCAGCCGACCGCCGGCATGGGGTACGAGCTGGATGCCATCGCCGCCGTGGTGCTGGGTGGCACCAGCCTGATGGGGGGCAAGGGCCGCATCATGGGTACCCTGATCGGGGCCCTGATCATCGGCTTCCTCAACAATGCCCTCAACCTGCTCGACGTATCGTCCTATTACCAGATGATCGCCAAGGCCAGCGTGATTTTGCTCGCCGTGATGATCGATAACAAAAGCAAGTAAGCACACACAAGGAATGAAATGATGAAAAAGCTCAATACCCTGCTCGCTGCCGCCATCATGTCCGTGCTGGGCACCGCCCAGGCCGCCGATCACACCCTGGCCATGGTGGTCTCCACCCTCAACAACCCCTTCTTCGTCACCATGAAGGAAGGGGCCGAAGCCAAGGCCAAGGAGCTTGGCTACGAGCTGGTGGTGCTGGACTCCCAGAATGACCCGGCCAAGGAGCTCTCCAACATGGAAGATCTCACCGTGCGCAAGGTCAACGCCATCCTGATCAACCCGACCGATTCCGAAGCGGTGGGCAACGCCATCCGGCTGGCCAACAAGGCCAACATCCCGGTGCTGACCCTGGACCGCGGCGCGGCGCAGGGTGACGTCAAGGCCCACATCGCCTCCGACAACGTGGCGGGTGGCAAACTTGCCGGCGATTTCATCACCCAGAAGCTGGGTGCCGGTGCCAAGGTGATCCAGCTGGAAGGGATCGCCGGTACCTCCGCCGCCCGTGACCGCGGCGAAGGCTTTGCCCTGGCCGTGGCCGCCAACAAGCTGGAAGTGCTGGCCTCCCAGCCCGCCGACTTTGACCGCACCAAGGGTCTGAACGTCATGGAGAACCTGCTGGCCGCTCACCCGAGCGTGCAGGCGGTGTTCGCCCAGAACGACGAGATGGCGCTGGGTGCCATCCGCGCCGTGCAGGCCGCCGGCAAAGAGGTGATGATCGTCGGCTTCGACGGCACCGACGATGGCAAGGCCGCCGTGGCCAAGGGTAAACTGGCCGCCACCGTGGCCCAGCAGCCCGCCCTGATTGGCGCCATCGGCGTGGAAACCGCCGACAAGGTGCTCAAGGGGCAGCCGGTGGAAAAATCCATCCCGGTTCCGCTGCAAGTGGTCAGCAAGTAAGTTGACGGGGGGAGGTTCGCCTCCCCCTTTTCACTCAAGGTTTACGGTGCCTCCCGGCCTGGATCCGGCTTTCGTGTCCATGCCAAGATGCATCAGGAGTACTCAACATGAATCGTCTCGTCGTTCTGGGCAGTGTCAATGCAGACCACGTGCTGCGCGTTCCCCATTTTCCTCGCCCTGGTGAAACCCTGACCGGCCACAGCTATCAAGTGGTGCCCGGTGGCAAGGGCGCCAACCAAGCGGTGGCCGCCGCTCGGCTAGGAGCTGAAGTCTCCTTTATCGCCCGCATCGGCGATGACGCCATCGGCCACCAGATGAAGACCGGCTTTGCCAAAGACGGTATCGACGTGAGCGCCGTCGAGCTCGACCCCAAGCTCCCGACCGGGATTGCCATCATCTATGTGAGCGATGAGGGGGAGAACAGCATCGGCATCTCCGCCGAAGCCAACGGCGCCCTCACCCCGGCCGTGGTGAAAAGCCATGAAGCGATGATCGCCGCCGCCCACACCCTGCTGCTGCAGCTGGAAGTGCCGCTGGAGAGCGTGCTGGAAGCCGCCCGCCTGGCCCGCGCCCACGGCACCCGGGTGGTGCTCAACCCCGCCCCCGCTCGCCCGCTCTCGAGCGAACTGCTGGCACTGGTCGACCTCATCACCCCCAACCAGACCGAGGCCGAGCTGCTGACCGGCGTCAAGGTCACCGACGAGGCGAGCGCAGCCGAGGCGGCTGCCCGCTTCCACCAGATGGGCATCGGAGAGGTGATGATCACCTTGGGGTCACAAGGAGTCTACTGCAGCAAGGGGCAGCAGCAAGCGCTCATCCCGGGTTTTCGGGTGAAAGCAGTAGACACCACGGCGGCCGGCGATACCTTCAATGGCGCCTTGCTGGCGGCCGAGCTCGCCGGTGCCGACTTTGACGCTGCCGTGCGCTTTGCCCACGGCGCCGCGGCGCTCTCCGTCACCCGGTTTGGTGCCCAAAGCTCCATCCCGAGCAAGCAGGAGGTCGACGCCTTCCTGCTTGAGCAGACTGCGCAGGGGCACTGATGGCCAATATCAAGGAGGTGGCGGCGCTGGCGGGGGTGTCGACCACCACCGTCTCCCACGTCATCAACGAGACCCGTTTCGTCGCCGAAGAGACCCGCGAGCGGGTCTTCGCCGCCATGCGCGAGCTCAACTATGCCCCGAGCCTGGTGGCCCGCAGCCTCAAGGTGAAGGAGACCAACAGTATCGGCATGCTGGTCACCACCTCCAGCAACCCCTTCTTCGCCGAGGTGGTGCGCGGGGTGGAGCGTTACTGCTTCGAGCAGGGCTACAACCTGATGCTGGGCAACACCGAGGGGCAGGCCGAGACGGCGCTCTCCTACCTCAAGATGATGCTGCGCAAGCGGGTCGACGGCCTGCTCATCATGTGCAGCGAGGGGCAGCAGGAGGTGTTCAACCAGCTCGACTGGCTCAAGAGCCTGCCGGTGGTGGTGATGGACTGGGGGATGGAGAGTGCCGACGTGGACCTCATCGCCGACAACTCCCATCGCGGCGGCTACCTGGCGACCCGCCACCTGCTGGGGCTGGGTCACACCGCCATCGGCTGCATCACCGGCCCCCACAGCCGCGCCCCCGCCAACCAGCGTCAGGCAGGCTTCGAGCAGGCGATGCAGGAGGCCGGGCTTACCGTCAACCCACAGTGGCTTCAGGAGGGTGACTTCGACTGTGCCAGCGGCCACCAGGCGATGACCCGCCTGCTGGCGCAGCCCGAGCGCCCCACCGCGCTGTTCGTCTGCAACGACATGATGGCGATGGGGGCCATCAGCGCCGCTCATCAGGCTGGGCTGGTGATCCCACGCGATCTCTCCATCGTCGGCTATGACAACGTGGCGCTGGCCGAATTCATGTCGCCGCCGCTCACCACCGTCAATCAGCCGAAAGAGGAGCTGGGTCGCCTCGCCGTCACCCGGCTGCTGGCGCGCATCAATGGCGAGGCGGTGGCGGATCATCTGATCACCGTCGACCCAGACCTGGTGATCAGGGATTCCTGCGCCCCCGCCCCTGACATTCACGGGCATTAAACGCAGCAAGGCGACCCTGGGGTCGCCTTGCTGCATTTTGTCTCTGGCCGGTTCAATAGCGCCATTTGTGCTCAAGCCAGCTGTCTTGCCTCACTGCCCACCAGCACCTGCAGTTGCACCAACCCCAGTCGCCGGGCCAGCGGCTGCAACAGCTCGCTGTGCTCCGCATCATCTGGCAGCCAGTAACGGACAGGCCAGCCGGCCGCCAGCTGGGCCGGGGTGGCGCTGCCAATATCGCTGAGCGCCAGGGCGCAACCCTGCTGCCGCAACCCCGCCAGCAAGGCTGCATCCGGCTGCAGCGCCGGCACCAGCAGCACCCGCGGCGTGCGGGAGGCGTCCGGCAGATAGGCCACGACATGGGCCAGCTGGGCCTGGTTGTCGAGCGGAAGCAACAACGCCCGCCCATCGACATGCTGCGCCTCGTGCGCTTGCAGCAGCCGGGCCAGCACGGGCCCCAGCACGCCGCACTCCTGCAGCCAGCGCATCTGGCAGGGCGCCCCCTGCTCACGCCAGTAGAGCGTCATTTGCCACAGGTCGTTGCCCTGCCCGTCCGTCAGCCCCTGCAACGCCACTCGCAGCGGCGCAGGCTCGCGCCCGGCCAGCCAGTCGCGCAGCTGATGAAGCTGATGCTGGCTCAACTGCAACTGCTGCAGCATGGCCGGTTCGAACCAGCAGATGTCCCCCTCCTGGCTGCGTTTGGCCTGATTGAGGGCCAGGATGGCCTGATCCAGCAGCCGGCCGGCATCTTGCTGCTGCGCCTTGGCCACCCCGAGCCGACAGGCCAGATCGAAGCTGCACTCCCGGGTCACGAACTCGAAATGGAGCAGGCTCACCAGCTCATGAATGCGAGTCTCCAGCGCGCCATCCGCGCTGGTCAACACCACCGCGAACTCGTCGCCACCGAGCCGGTAGGCGTGGCCACCGTGGGCCTGCTGCAGCTTGTCGGCCACCGTCTGCAACAGCCGATCACCGACCTGATAGCCGAGCAGATCATTGACCTGCTTGAAGCGCTTGAGATCGAGCACCACCAGGGCGCTCGCCTCGCCGGCATGCAGGGCGCGGGAGAGCTGCTCCTGCAGGGCACGGCGGTTGCCAAGCCGGGTCAGGGGATCGAGCAGGGCGAGCCGGCGATTCGCCAGGTTGGCGCGAATGAGGGCGGCCACCAGGGCGCCGCCGGTCAGCAACAGGATCAGTTGCCAGATCTGCAGCCAGAACAGGCTGCTGCGGATCTGGCTGACCGAACGCTCCCGCTCCTGGCCGGAGAGGATCTGATCCCCAATCTGCTCGATGAGGTGGGTCTGGCTGGCGATCGCCTCCTGCAAGCGAGCAAGCTCAGCCCCCTCGCGCAGGGCACCGGCCTCCATCTGGGGTTCGAGCTGCTTGATCTGCTCGAACAGTCCGGCCAGCGCCTTGCCGAGCCCGTGCCGCTGGCGTGCCTCGGCGGTTTCGCTGCTGATGAGGAAGATATCGAGCCGGTTCCACAGCAGATCGTAATCCAGGCTCAGGGTCTCCATCCCCAGCCTGCCGGCCCGATAGAGCTGCAGATCGTAGAGGAAACGCTGGGATTCCAGCATCACCTGGCTGATGTTCCAGTGGATATTGCGGTAAAAGGTATCGACCAGCTGCTCCTGGCGATGCTGCAGATAGAGGCTGCTGCCCGAGGAGAGCAGAAACAGCAGCGACACCACAACCAACAGCAGTTTGTGGCGGGATAGCCCCATCAATCGACGATCTCGATGCGGGTTACCTGCCACACCATGCAGTTGTGGATGGCGGGCACGTCCAGCTTGGGATAGGTGGTGAACGGAATGAGCAGCCAGAGCGGGCCCTTGTTGCGCCGGGTCAGCGGCTTGCCGTCCTCTTGGCGCACCAGGGTCAGTGGCACGCCGTCGAACAGGGCCAGATCCACCACCTGCTGATAGCCGTTGAGGGCCGAAACGGCGATCTTGCGGGCATCCAGGATCCCTTGCGCCGCCAGCACGGCTGCCAGGGTCGGCCCGCGATAGTGGTGGGCGCCCTGGGTCCAGGGGGTGGTGGTGGTGAATTCGGTCTGCGGCAGGGCGGACAGGGCCGCCTCATCGAGGGTCACTTGCTGGCCGCTTGGCAGCACCAGGGTCATCAGGGGGATCGAGGCCGATGCGCCGGCACTGGCCAGCATCAGGAGGAAAAAAGCGATCCATTGCTTTACTGCGGTCATGGTAATTTGCGCCAACTGCGTCCCATTTTTTGTGGCTGCCAGTGTGGCGATTTCACCGGTTCATTGCAACTGTCCAGTCGCACAATAGCTCAGGGACCGCGCATCTCCATCCAGTTGTGGCCCTCGATCTGCGCTGGCTGGTGGACGCCGCAACTTTGCAGCAGCTCATCCACGTAGGCCGGCACCAGCAACGATGCCGGGCCGTAGCGCTTCTCGTCAAACTGGCTGCCCACTTCGCTCGGCTCGAGATTGAGCTCGATGGTGTGGGCCCCGTTCAATCCCGCCTCGTGCACGAAACCGGCCGCCGGATAGACGGCGCCCGAGGTGCCGATGGAGATGAACAGATCGCACTGGGCCAGCGCGCTGTAGATGCGATCCAGCCCGAGCGGCATCTCGCCGAACCAGACCACGTGCGGGCGCAGCGGCTGGGGGAACTGGCAGCAGGTGCACAGCTCCTCCTGCTGCAGATCACCGCGCCATTCGATCACCTGGCCCGAGCCCGGGCAGCGCGCCTTGAGCAACTCCCCGTGCATGTGAATGAGGTTCTTGCTGCCGGCGCTCTCGTGCAGGTTGTCGATGTTCTGGGTCACCAGGGTGACGCAGCCCGGCAGCAGGCGCTCGAGCCTGGCCAGCGCATAGTGGGCCGGATTGGGGTGGATGTGGGGTTGCTGCAGCTGGTGGCGGCGGGAGTTGTAAAAACCCTGTACCAGGGCGGGATCCCGTGCGTAGCCCTCCGGCGTCGCCACGTCTTCGACCCTGTGCTCTTCCCACAGACCGTCACAGGCGCGAAAGGTCTTGATGCCCGACTCGGCCGAGATCCCGGCACCGGTAAGAATGACGATGTGTTTCGCTGACTGCACCATGACTGACTACTCCCTCTTGCTACTTCTCTGGCTGACCTTAGCACAGGGTGAAAAACCGGCCTATTCGCCCTTGGTCTTATGACGCGGTTACAGGGTGTCGAGCACGCTCAGATCGAGTCGCACGAACACCAGCTCCCGCCCCGTCACCAGAGTGAGCGGCAAGCCCAGCCCGCGCAGCAGCGCCAGCATGGGGCGATTCTGGGGCAGCACCTCCGCCGTCCACTCGCGAATGCCTTCGGCGCGCGCCAGCAAGGCCAGCGCCAGCAGGATGCGCCGTCCCGCCCCCCGGTGCTGGAAGTGATCGGCGACGATGCAGGAGAACTCGGCCCGATCCGGGTGCAGTCGCCGCCGGATGGACTGGGCCTGGGCCAGCGGTCGCCCCTGACCGTCGGTCAGCAGCAGCCCGATCTGCTGCTCCTTGGGGTAATCGAGGAAGAAGGCGAGCTGCTCGTCACTCGGGAGCTGCTTGGCGCGCATGAAACGCAGGTAGACACTCTGTTCACTGAGCTCGCCATAGGCGGCCCTGATCCGCTCGGGATCGGCCCCCGCCAGTTCCTGCAAGCGACAGGGAATGCCCCCCACCTCCATCATCAGCGGCAGGGCTGCCCGTGAATGAGGATGCAGCCAGCCGGCCAGGGCGCGCCGCAAGCGGGCCTCGTCCGGTGGCCAGCAGAGATAGCGGGCCATAGTCTACCAGCGCCCCGCCACGCCCTGATCGCGCCACAGATTGCTGTCCAGCAGGTTGAAGGGATCGTCCAGATAGAGGGCGATCCCGAGCTCCCTGGCCCGGTTGATGAAACGCCCCAGCAGGGAGTCCGGGGTCATGGCTTCCAGTCCGGGCAGCAGAGTCTGTCCCAGCAGCAGGTGCTGCAGCGGCATCCGCTCCAGCAAGTCGAACGGGATGTGCTGATCGTTGTCCAGCAGCAGTGCCAGCTTGGCACCCGCCAGACTGGCCTGCAGCACCAGGGCAAAACGCTCCGCCTGGCTCAGCAGGTGGTCGCGCCGGTGGATGAGCAGGGTGAGCTCGCCAGGCTCCCGGCCCTGCTGGACCAGCCACTCGCGCACCCGCTCCCAGCGCGGCGGCAAGCCGGTCACCGCCAGCCAGATGGGCAAGGGCGATGGGGGATCGGACAAGAGTCCGAGCAGTCCTTTCTCTTCTCCCTGCCAGGTGCGGATGGTGCGGCGCAGGCCGCTCAACCGGCGCTGACGCTGCGGTCCCAGATAGAGCGTCTTGAGCAGCCGCAGCAGATCGTCGGCCAGCAGCGGCTTGGCCAGGGCGGCCAGCACGTTGAAACCGGCGTCGTGCAGCAGGCGACGAGCACCGTCGATCAGAGTCTGATCGTGGGCCGAGAGCAGCACGATGGGCAAGCCACTGTGCTGGTATTGGGGCTGGCTCATCAGCAGGCTGATGGCATCCTGCTCTACCAGACTGAGATCGCTCACCAGCAGCTTCACCTCGCCGCTGGCCAGCGCCTTGATGCAGGCGTTGCCATCCTGCACCCACTGGCAGGGCACCCCCAGTCCCTTGATCTCCTGCTGGATGTGGGCCCCCTGAAACGGGTGATCCTCCAGCAGCAGCACCTGGGTCTGGGCCAGCCACTCCTGCCACGCCAGGTAGCGGCCATTGACCCCCGCCAGCCAGTCGTCGGTGAGGCGATAGACACCCTCGGCCTGCGCCGTCAGCTGTGGCAGATAGTCAGCCCCCACATGGGAGTCGGGATCGAACAGGGCGATGGCGCCGGCGGCAAACAGCCCTTCCCACTGCCAGCAGGCATCGGGGCGGGTACGGCGCAAGGTGGCGAACTCGGGCAGCTCGACGGCCTTTGCCGTCCGATAGGCGACCCCGTCCAGGGCGTAGATGGTCACGGGGTGGAACAGGCGCTCGTCCGTCTCTTCCGAGTTCAGCAACGCCAGTAACTCTTCATCTGTGATGATCATGTCAGAGCCTCTCACGTAGTCGCCGGCACACCTCATCCAGAGCTTGCCGCAGCGGGGGTAGCAGGGGTTGCCGTGGATCCCGTTTCCACTGCTCGATCACCTGAACAAGCGGGGTGGCTCCCACCATTTTGGCGGCCCCCTTCATCTTGTGTAAAGCGGCTTCAAGCGCCATCTCGTCCCCTTGTGTGACGCAGCGCTCAATGTCGGCCAGATCCTGCCCGGTCGCGTCCAGATAGAGGGGAATAAGCTCCGGCGCCAGCAATGACACTTCCCGCGCTGCCCAGACCTCCCCTTCGGTCGATACGTCGCTTTGAGGGGTTGGCTCGGGTGCGGGCGCCTGGTCGGACTCGCCCAGGCTGCGCAGCAGATTGGCCAGGTCTTTGAGCAGCAGCGGCTTGTCCAGATGACCGCGACAACCACAGCTGGCCAGCTGCGCCGCCGCCTGCTCGCTGAGATCGGCGGTGATGACGTAGGTGGGCAGATGCTGCCAGCGCGGCGAGTCCCGCAGCTGGCGGCAGAGTTCGGCCCCGTCCATCACCGGCATCTGCAGGTCGGTCAACACCAGATCAACCGTCTCATGCTGCAGGATATCGAGCGCCAGCTGGCCGTTGGCGGCGCTGATCACCCGGGCCCCCAGCTGGGTCAGCTGCATGCTGATCAACACCCGGTTCACCTCGTGATCTTCGACCAGCAGCACCCGCATCCCCTGCCCCGGCAGCGTGATCATGCCCTGGCTAGAGGGCACCAGCCTTGGCTGCATCAGACTCACCACCGAGCCCGGCACCCAGGGTTCCCCCTGCCAGTCCCAGTAGCGCAATCCCTGCTCATCCAGCCGGACGCTCAATACCGGGCCGGCCGGATCGTCCTGCAAAGCCAGCTCACCCAGCCAGGGCAGCAGATAGTCCCGCTCCGCCCCGCCGAGTTGCACATGCACGCTGGCCACCCGTGGCCGCCAGCGCGGCATCTCCTGCAGCAACACCAGTGGCAGCGCACAAAGGAAACGGCTGCCGCCGGTCGGCCGCGGCTCGACCCGGATCTCGCCACCCATCTGCTCCATCAACTGGCGACAGATGGCAAGTCCGAGCCCGGTGCCCTGGGCCCGCGGCTGACCCGCCTCCCCGCCCTGCTCAAAGGGCAGGAACAGCCGCGGCAGCAGCTCGGCACTGATGCCGGGCCCCTCGTCGTCCACTCCGCACAACAGCTGGGAGCCAGCGCGGCGGGCCCACAGCACCACCTCGCCACGGGAGCTGAACTTGATGGCATTGGCCAGCAGGTTGTGCAGCACCTGCTGCACCCGGTGGGGATCCAGCTCCACCTGGGCAGGCAGTCGATGATCGAGATCCAGCCGCAGTTGCAGTCGCTTGGAGCGGGCCTTGGACCAGTGCACGGCCGCCACGTGCTCGCACAAATCCACCAGATCGGTGGGTTGCAGCGAGAGCGCCAGCTGCCGGTTCTCGTTGCGACTGAAGTCCAGCACGTCGTTGAGCAGGCCCAGCAGCTCGTCCCCCGCCTGGCGGACGTGGGCCAGTGCCGAGCGCTGCTCGGCATTGAGGGAGGTGTGGCTGAGCCACTCCAGCAACCCCAGAATGGCGTTCATGGGGGTGCGAATTTCGTGGCTCACTGCCGCGAGGAAGCGCCCCTTGGCCAGCACCGCCTGCTCGGCCCGCTCGTGGGAGGCCTGCAGCGCCTGCTCCTGCTCGACCCGGGTCGTCACATCCTGCACCACCCCGTACACCCGCCAACCCTGCTCGGACTGGCTGCGTCCCCGGCCGTAGAACTGCAGCCAGCGGGTACCCTTGCCCGGGTGCTCATAGCGCAGCGCGTAGGAAAAAGGCTGACCGGCCTGCAGCATCTCCAGCATGGGGATCTGCATCTTGCGCCTGTCATGTTGATCCAGCCGGCTCAGCGCCTGACCGGGATTGCGGCGGATCTGCTGGCTGGCCAGCCCCAGCAGCTCGTAGCTGCCACGGCTGATGAACTCTACCTGGGCGATGCCTTCCCGCTGCAGCAGGAACTGGATCACCACCCCGGGCACCGTATTGGTCAATGCCCGCAGGCGGCGCTCGGCCTGGCGCAGCAAGCGGGTGCGCTCACGCAGGGCGCTGATGTTGGAGAGCGCGATGAGATCCCCCGCCGGCGACTGCTTGCCAAGCTGAAGCGGGATCTGGGCATAGGAGTAAACCTGATCGCCCAAAGCCATCTCCCCCTCGCCCCCCTGCAACTGGGCCTCTGGCAGGTGCAGCTCGGCCAGATAGCGCGCCTCCAGCCGCTTGGCCTGCTTGTTGCGCTTGATGATCTCGCCCTGGTTGTCCCGCAGAAACACCGGCACCGGCAGCGCCTGGAACAGGGACTCCCTGAACTGGCTCTCCAGCGCCAGGGTCTGCTCCATCTCCTGACGCTGGCTCACCTCTCTGGCCAGCTGCTGGCGGGAGCGCCAGATCAGCCAGATGACGCCAGCACTGATCAACAGCGCCAGCGACACCGACCCCAGCCAGATCCCGTAGCTGACCCCGGCTTGCTGGGTCAGCACCAGCCGGCGCCAGCGCTGATTGAGATCGTCATTCTGCCTGCTGGTGAAGGCCATCAGGCTCTGCTCCATCACCCCGGCGAGTCGCGGGCTGTGATGACTGATGGCAAACCCCAGCCCGAAGCGTTGAGGCAGCTCCCTGATATCCAGTCCGTCCAGCTGGTTGTTGCGAAGCGGGTATTGCAGCTGGTAGAGCTCGGCCAGCATGGCGTCGGCCTCACCGCTTTGCACCGCCGCAAGCCCCTGCGCCAAGGTGTCGCTTTTGCGCCAATGATGTTCGCCATCCAGCCTGGCCAGCATCCCTTCGTCATAGAGGGTGGCGGGCACCACTATGTCGCCCTTCACCGCCGCCAGCGTATCGAACGACTTCGCCTTGCGACTGACCAGAGCATAGCGATTGAGCGCCATGATGCGGGTGAAGTCGAAGGCATCGGTCAGCGCCGGCGTCTCCAGCAGGCCGGCCATCATGTCCGCCTCACCGCTGCGCAGCTTGGCCAGCGCCTCTTCCTTGCTGGCGGTCGGGATCACGTGGAAATTGAGGCCGGTCTGCTGGCTCACCTGCCGCAGTACGTCGGCGCTCCACCCCTTGAGCTCCCCCTGCTCGTCGAGACCGCTGTAGGGCATGAAATCCGGGTTGACGACCAGCTTGATGGCACGGGAGGTGCCGACCAGCCAGGCCTGCTCCTTGTCGGTGAAGTGAAGCGGGTTGATGTCCTGCTCCCCTTGCGCCAGATAACGGTCCAGATCCTTGTAGAGGGCACCGGGCGGCAGATAGCGGATGGCGGTATCGATGAGCTCGCGCAGTTCCGGCTGGTCGCGCATCATCAGCCGGTAGCTCACCACCAGTTCATCGCTGCGCAGCCGGCGCAGCCGCAGCCCCTGATCCGGGTATTCGCGCATCAGGTAGCGCAGTTGCAGATAGTCGCCGAGGTAGGCGGTCCCCTTGCCCGCCGCCAGCGCCGCGTACCAGTTGTCCGCCTCGGTCAGGGGCAACTGGGTTGAGCGGGGATAAAGCGCCTTGAGCACCTCGTTCGCCTGCCAGATGGGAGACACCAGGAAGGTCGCCCGCTCCAGATCGCCGCGATAGAGGATGGCGGATTCGGCCTCCAGCATGGCACGACTCAGCGCCATGCCTGGCAGGGCCTGCAACGAAGGGCCGACATTGGGAATGAGATCGCAGCGCCCCTCCTGCAAGCCACGCTGCACCGCTGACCAGTTGGGCAGCTTCTCGTGCAGGAGCGGAAAAGGAAGCTGCTCTGCCAACCGCTCCATCTGATCGATCAGCAAGCCTCCCGACTCCTCGAGATAAGGCGGCCGGATCAGCGCCGGATAACAGATGGTCAGCGACTTGGTGGCATCGGCATACGCCTTGGCCGCCGGAGAGAGGGGGAGATCCATCGCCTGCAGTGGCGTAGCCAGCAGCAGGCCTAGCAATAGGCTGGTTTTTCTCATGAAAAAATAAAAGCCAGGCGGCTGCCTGGCTTTTTGTCACTCGTTGGGCTCAACATTTTCGACCCTGGCCTTGAGCTTCTGACCAGGGCGGAAGGTGACCACCCGCCGGGCACTGATAGGAATATCTTCGCCGGTTTTCGGGTTACGTCCAGGACGCTGGTTCTTCTCACGAAGATCAAAGTTACCGAAGCCTGAAATCTTGACTTGTTCACCACGCTCAAGCGCTTGTCTGATCTCTTCAAAGAAGGCTTCCACCATATCTTTGGCTTCACGCTTGCTCATCCCGAGCTGGGTGAACAGGTGCTCTGCAATGTCGGCTTTGGTAAGCGCCATAGATCAATCCCTCAAGGATGCATTCAACTCTTCACCAAGGGCCCGCACGACATTGTCTACGGTCTCGGCAATCTCTTTCTCCTCCAGAGTGCGCTGGGTGTCTTGCAGAACAAGACTGATGGCCAGGCTCTTCTTGTCCTCTGCCATGCCAGCTCCCTGGTATACGTCAAACAAGTTTATTCCAACTACCTGATTTCCGCCAACTTTTTTAATTACTGCGAGGACATCACCGGCCAGGACATGACGATCAACCACCACGGCGATGTCACGACGGTTGGCCGGGAACTTGGAAACCTCGGCAGCAACCGGCACCTTGGCCGGGGTCAGCTTGTCCAGCTCCAGTTCGAACATGACGGCGCGGCTCTTCAGACCCAGCTTCTTCTCGAGGCTCGGGTGGATCACGCCGATGTGGCCGATCACCACGCCATTGCGCAGGATGGCCGCGCTCTGGCCCGGATGCAGGGCACTGTGCTCGGCACGCTCGAAGCTGAAGGTGGCCCCTTCGGCGGTCAAGTCCAGCACCGCTTCCAGATCCCCTTTCAAATCAAAGAAGTCGGCAGCGCGGCTCTTGATGTCCCAGTGCTCGTCGCTCTGGTTGCCGGTGATGATGCCGGCCAGCATGGGCTCCTGACGGATGCCGTTCTCGGCATTTTCGTCTTTGATGAAGCGCAGGCCCTGCTCGAACAGGCGCACCCGCGGCTGCTGACGGTTCTGGTTGTAAACCACGGCCTGCACCAGCCCCGGGAACAGAGAGACACGCATGGCGGACATCTCGACCGAGATCGGGTTCGGCAGCACGATGGCATCGCTCTGCGGGAACAGGGTCTGCTGAGCCTTGGGGTCGACGAAGCTGTAGGTGATCGCTTCCTGGAAGCCGCGATCAACCAGCAGGTCGCGCACGCGCTTCAAGGTCACCTGCCCTTCTGCCTGCTCCACCATCGCCAAGGAGGCGGCGGGTTTGAGGTTCGGGATGTTGTTGTAGCCGTAGATGCGGGCCACTTCCTCGATGAGGTCTTCCTCGATGGCGATATCGAAACGCCAGGAGGGGGCCAGCGCGGTCCAGCCGTCGGCTTCAACGGTGACCTGCATACCCAGTCGGGTCAGGATCTCGACCACCTGCGCATCCGCCACGCTGATGCCGATCACCTTGTCGAGCTTGGCGCGACGCAAGCGGATGGGGGCAGCCTTGGGCAGATGGGCATCGGATTTGACCTCGATGACCGGACCCGCTTCACCGCCGCAGATATCCAGCAGCAGACGGGTGGCTCTGTCCATCACCTTGGCTTGCAGCTGCGGATCCACCCCGCGCTCGAAGCGGTGGGAGGAGTCGGTGTGCAGACCGTAGGCACGGGCACGGCCGGTGATGGAGAGCGGCGCGAAGAAGGCGCACTCCAGCAGGATGTCGGTAGTGGTCTCGGAGACACCGGTGCGATCGCCGCCGAAGATACCGGCCATGCAGGCAGGACCTTTGGCATCGGCAATCACCAGAGTCGTCTCTTTGAGCTTCACTTCGTTGCCATCAAGCAGGGTCATCGGCTCATCAGCGTGGGCACGGCGCACCACCAGTTCCCCTTCAAGCGTCGCCAGATCGAAGGCGTGCATCGGCTGACCGTATTCCAGCAGCAGGTAGTTGGTGATGTCGACGATGGCGTCGATGGAACGGATGCCGCCACGGCGCAGCTTCTCCTGCATCCAGAGCGGGCTCTGGGCGTGCAGGTTCAGCCCCTTGATGACGCGGCCCAGATAACGGGGGCAATCGGCTGGCGCTTCAACCCGGATCGGGAAGCTAGCGTCGATGGTAGCAACAACCGGCGCCCAGGTCGGCTCGACCACATCGACGCTGTTGAGCACGCCGATTTCACGGGCCAGGCCCGCGATACCGAGGCAGTCGGCACGGTTCGGGGTCAGATCCACGTCGATGCTGACGTCGTTGAGCGCGAGGTATTCGCGGATATCGGTACCGATGGGCGCATCCAGCGGCAGCTCGATGATGCCATCGGCGTCGACGTCGATACCCAGCTCGCTGAAGGAGCACAGCATGCCGTGAGACGGCTGGCCGCGCAGTTTGGCTTTCTTGATGGTGAAATCACCCGGCAGGGTCGCCCCTACTTTGGCCACGCACACTTTCAGGCCGGCGCGGCAGTTCGGCGCGCCGCAGACGATGTCCAGCAGCTCGGCCTCGCCCACGTTGACCTTGGTCACCCTCAGCTTGTCGGCGTCAGGATGCTGGGCGCACTCGACCACTTCACCCACCACCACGTTGTTGAACTGGCCGGCCACCGCTTCCACGGCGTCCACTTCCAGACCGGCCATGGTGATCTGCTCGGCCAGTGCGTTGTCACTCAACTCGGTGCGGACCCACTCCATCACCCAGGATTTACTGAATTTCATGTTCTCTCGCCCTTACTTGAACTGCTTGAGGAAGCGCAGGTCGTTTTCGAAGAAGGCACGCAGGTCGTTGACCCCGTAACGCAGCATGGTCAGGCGCTCAACGCCCATGCCGAAGGCAAAGCCGGAGTATTTTTCCGGATCGATGCCGACCGAGCGCAGCACGTTCGGGTGCACCATGCCGCAGCCCAGCACTTCCAGCCACTTGCCGTTCTTGCCCATCACGTCCACTTCGGCGCTCGGCTCGGTGAACGGGAAGTAGGAAGGACGGAAACGGATGGTCAGGTCTTCCTCGAAGTAGTTGCGCAGGAAGTCGTGCAGGATCCCTTTCAGCTCGGTGAAGCTGGCATGCTCGTCGACCAGCAGGCCTTCGACCTGGTGGAACATCGGGGTATGGGTTATGTCGTAGTCGTTACGATAGACGCGGCCCGGCGCGATGATGCGGATCGGCGGCTGCTGATGTTCCATGGTGCGGATCTGCACACCGGAGGTGTGGGTACGCAGCATCAGATCAGGATTGAAGTAGAAGGTATCGTGATCGGTACGCGCCGGGTGGTGAGCCGGGATGTTCAGCGCATCGAAGTTGTGGAAGCCATCTTCAATCTCGGGACCACGGGCAACCTTGAAGCCCATCTCGCCAAACAGGCGCTCGATGCGCTCGATGGTGCGGGTCACCGGGTGCAGACCGCCATTCTCGATGCGACGGCCCGGCAGGCTGACGTCGATGGTCTCGGCGGCCAGCTTCTGGTTGAGCACGGCGACTTCGAGGGCTTCACGACGCTCGTTCAGGGCATCCTGAACCTGCTGTTTGGCCTGGTTGATCACGGCGCCCGCGGCGGGACGCTCTTCAGCGGACAGGGCGCCCAGGCCCTTCATCTGCTCGGTAAAAAAGCCTTTTTTACCCAGATATTTGACCCGGATTTCGTCAAGGGCGGCGATGTCGCTTACGCCCTCAATTTCGGCCCTGGCTTGGCCGACTACTTCTTCAAGCTGTTGCATGTCTTCCTCGTCACCACTCCCGGTACAGGAGCCTTTAGGCTAAATAAGGTCAAGAGGGGAATAATACAAAAAAAGCCCCTTCACTGACCATAGTTAAGGTGCCCTTTTCTCTCTAGAAATCATTTTGTTATCAAGTAGGGCTTCGAGCCGGACCGGCTTCTTCTTCGTGATTGGCTACACAATTTTAGTTTGATGGCATATGGAGCCATATGCCTAGCTATCATGATGGTCGAATCATCACCGTCTGCAGACGGTAAATGACAGACAACAAAAAAGGAGGCCTGAGCCTCCTTTTAGCATTTATAACAGGACCGGATTAAACCAGAGCTGCTTTGGCCTTTTCAACCAGGGCGGTGAAAGCCAGCTTGTCGTGAACGGCGATATCGGACAGGATCTTGCGATCGATCTCGATGGAAGCCTTCTTCAGACCGTTGATCAGACGGCTGTAGGACAGACCGTTCTGACGGGCTGCTGCGTTGATACGAGCAATCCACAGTTGACGGAACTGACGCTTTTTCTGGCGACGGTCACGGTAGGCATACTGACCAGCTTTGGTTACCGCTTGTACCGCTACGCGGTAGACACGGGAACGGGCGCCGTAGTAACCCTTGGCGGCTTTCATTACTTTCTTGTGACGAGCGCGAGCGGTCACACCACGTTTAACTCTTGGCATTTTTCACATCCCCCCTTATGCGTACGGCAGACAAGCGACAACACGTTTGTGGTCGGCAGCGGAAACAAAGAACTTCGGTCCCAGCTGACGCTTACGCTTACTGCTCTTCTTGGTCAGGATGTGACGCAGGTGGTTGTGCTTGCACTTGAAGCGACCTGAGCCAGTCTTCTTGAAGCGCTTTGCGGCGCCCCGGTTGGTTTTCATCTTCGGCATTTCATACTCCGCATTGTGAGTGACAACAAAATCGCAAGGCGAACCGACTCATGGGGCTGGCCCCATGAGTCAATTTCTTGTGGGCCTTAAGATTTCTTCTTAGGTGCGAGGACCATCACAGCTTGACGGCCTTCGACTTTCGGGAACGATTCGACTACGGCCAGCTCTTCCAGATCGTTCTTGACGCGCTCCAGAACCTTGATACCAAGTTCCTGGTGGGCCATTTCACGACCACGGAAGCGCAGAGTGACCTTTGCCTTGTCCCCGTCTTCCAGAAAGCGAACCAGGTTGCGTAGTTTTACCTGATAGTCGCCTTCGTCGGTGCCAGGACGGAATTTGATTTCCTTGACCTGGACGACTTTCTGCTTTTTCTTCTGTTCTTTGGTGGTCTTGCTTTTTTCGTAGAGGAATTTGCCGTAATCCATGATCCGGCAAACGGGCGGCTCAGCGTTCGGACTGATCTCGACCAGATCCACTCCGGCCTCAAGGGCCAAGTTCAGGGCATCCTGGATGGAGGTGATGCCAATGGCTTCACCATCCAGACCAGTCAGACGAACTTCTTTCAGACGGATCTCTTCGTTGATCCGGTGAGCGCGGGCTTGCGGTTGCTTGCCCAGTTTTTTTCCGCCTTTTATAGCTTATTCCTCCACTTTCTTTTGTCCGCGGGTCTGAACTTCCTGGGTCAACAGAGCAATCAGCTCTTCAACAGGATAAGTGCCCAGGTCAGCCCCTTTACGAGTACGCACTGCAATCTTGCCGGCTTCTACTTCTTTATCGCCGCAGACCAGCATGAAGGGTACTCGCTTCAAAGTATGCTCGCGGATTTTAAAGCCAATCTTCTCATTTCTCAAGTCCGCTTTTGCGCGAAGGCCCGCATCATTCAATGCTTTGGCTACTTTCACGGCATAATCGGCCTGATTGTCGGTGATATTCATGACCACGGCTTGGGTCGGTGCCAGCCAGGTCGGGAACAGTCCGGCGTACTCTTCGGTCAGGATCCCGATGAAACGTTCCAGTGAGCCCAGAATGGCGCGATGGATCATCACGGGAACATGACGTTCGTTGTCTTCACCCACGTAGGTGGCGCCCAGACGGCCCGGCAGGGCAAAATCGAGCTGCACGGTACCACATTGCCACGCACGATCAAGGCAATCGTGCAGGGTAAATTCGATCTTGGGACCGTAGAAGGCCCCCTCACCCGGCTGCAGATCGTACTTCAGATTGTTCAGCACCAGGGCCTCGGCCAGCGCGGCCTCGGCGCGATCCCAGGCCTCATCGGAGCCTATACGCTGTTCCGGACGAGTGGAGAGCTTGACCACGATGTTCTCGAAGCCGAAGGTGCCATAGACGTCGTAGACCATGCGGATACAGGCAGACACCTCTTCCATGATCTGCTCTTCGGTACAGAAGATGTGCGCATCATCCTGAGTAAAACCACGTACTCGCATCAAACCGTGCAGGGAGCCGGACGGCTCGTTGCGGTGGCAGGAGCCGAACTCGGCCATGCGCAGCGGCAGATCGCGGTAGGATTTCAGACCCTGGTTGAAGATCTGCACGTGACCCGGGCAGTTCATCGGCTTGATGGCGTACTCGCGGTTCTCGGACTGGGTGGTGAACATGGCCTGGGCGTATTTCTCCCAGTGACCTGAACGCTCCCACAGCACGCGATCCATCATGAAGGGGCCTTTCACCTCCTGATAGTCGTACTCTTTGAGCTTGCCGCGGATGAAGGTTTCCAGCTCACGGAAGATGGTCCAGCCATCGTTGTGCCAGAACACCATGCCGGGCGCTTCTTCCTGCATGTGATACAGGTCGAGCTGCTTGCCGATCTTGCGGTGGTCTCGCTTGGCGGCCTCTTCGAGGCGCTGCAGGTAAGCCTTGAGCTGCTTCTTGTCGGCCCAGGCGGTGCCGTAGATGCGCTGCAGCATCTTGTTGTTGGAGTCGCCGCGCCAGTAGGCGCCGGACATCTTCTGCAACTTGAAGTGATGGCAGTGACGCATGTTGGGCACGTGCGGGCCGCGACACATGTCGATGTACTCTTCGTGATGATACAGACCGGGCTGGTCATCACGGGCAATGTTCTGATCCAGGATCTCGACCTTGTAGGTCTCGCCACGGGCTTCGAACACGTCGCGTGCTTCCTGCCAGGAGACCTTCTTCTTGATGACGTCGTAATCCTTGGCGGCCAGCGCCAGCATGCGCTCTTCCAGCGCCGCCAGATCTTCGTCAGTCAGGGTGCGATCGAGATCGATGTCGTAGTAGAAACCGTTGTCGATGACGGGACCGATGGCCATCTTGGTCTGGGGCCAGAGTTGCTTGATGGCATGACCCAGCAGGTGAGCACAGGAGTGGCGCAGGATGTCCAGACCTTCTTCGTCTTTGGCGGTGATGATGGCCAGAGAGGCATCGGCTTCGATCAGCTCGCAGGCATCCACCAGTTCACCGTTTACCCGACCGGCAATGCACGCCTTGGCGAGACCGGGACCGATGTCCGCGGCCACATCCATGACGGAAACGGCGTGGGCAAATTGACGTTGGCTGCCATCAGGCAGAGTAATGATTGGCATTGTGTGTTTCCTTATACAGTGGTGCCCCCTACCAAAGGGCACATGCGGGATGGAAAGATTCATTCAAAAATGGGTGATGTTCTGGCTCTCCACAGCACTTTGCGAAGGCGCCCCGCGACGCAAACAACCCGTTCAACGTCGCAAGACAAACCAAAAACCGGACCATGCTACCAGAAGTAGGCGGGGCTGTATCTGGTTTGCTGAGATTTTCTACAGTCAGATGAAGTGCTTGGCAGCTATTCCCCCAGCAGAGACTGCCAGTTGAAATCGAACGTGGAGCTCCCCTCCTGCGCCAGTTCCAGCTCCTGCAACACCTTGAGCGCCAGCTGGTTGCCCTGTTTGGCTGCCTGATAGAGCCACTCCTTGGCACGGGGCAGATCGACCCGCCCGCTGACCCCCATCAGATGCAGTACCCCCACCTTCAACATGGCGGGGACATCGCCGTTCTTGGCCGCCAGCTCCATCCAGTGAAACGCCTCGCGCAGATCCCGCTTCACCCCGGCCCCCCGCAGGTAGACCTCCCCCAGCCGGTATTGGCCGAAGGCATCCCCCGCCTGCGCCGCCTGACGATAGAGAGTGATGGCCCGGCTGATATCCTGCTCGCTCCCCTGCCCCACTTCATGGCTCCAGCCCATCAGCGCCTGGGCCCGTGGCTGGCCCTGCTCGGCCAGTGGCGACCAGATCCGGGTCGCCTCATCAAAATGACCGGTACGCCAGGCGCGATTGGCCGAGGCCATCTCCTGCTCGGTGGAGAGCGGGATCAGACGCCAGATAACCAGCGCAATGACAGCGATGAAGAGCCAGCGAGAGGTGATGGGTGCCATGATGATTTCCGTGATCCAGTTCGCATTTCGTCTATGTAAACGAAATGTAGCGCCGCGATCAAGCAAGAGATCCCTTTGACATGCTTTTTATGGCCGGCTGAGTCGGCAGGGCTTGCATTCGGCAATGGGGGCCAGCATGATAACTGTATATATAAACAGTATTGGTGTAATGCGATGGCAGGTCGAGGCAGTTCCCACAATGTTGATCACCGTTTCAGCGGCCAGCGGGTCGATGCGGTCGACGATGGCTGGTCCCAACCCGAGTGGGAAGCGGCATTTGCCACCAGCGATCCCCGCACCGAGGTGACGGAGATCAGCGCCCGCAGCATCATCAGTTACAACAGCTCTCCCGACGTCCCTTTCAGCCGCTCCATCAACCCCTATCAGGGCTGTGAACACGGCTGCATTTATTGCTACGCCAGACCGAGCCACGCCTATCTCGAGCTCTCCCCCGGCCTCGACTTCGAGACCCGCTTGTTCGCCAAGCTCAATGCCGCCGAGCTGCTGCGCCGGGAGTTTGCCAGACCCGCCTATCAGCCGCAGACCATAGTGCTGGGAGCCAATACCGATCCCTATCAGCCCATCGAGCATCACTATCGCCTCACCCGCGAGCTGTTGACGGTGATGCTGGCCCACCGCCATCCGGTCGGGATCATTACCAAGAGCGCCATGATATTGCGCGACCTCGAGCTGCTGACGGAGCTGGCCCGGGAGGGGCTCTGCCAGGTGATGGTGTCGGTCACGACCTTGAATGAGACATTGCGGCGACAGCTGGAGCCAAGAGCCAGCACCGGGGCCGGCCGGCTCAAGGTGGTGGAGAAACTGGCCAGGGCCGGTGTGCCGGTCGGCGTGCTGGCGGCCCCCATGATCCCGCGGCTCAACGAGCCCGAGCTCGAGCAGATCATCAAAGGCGCTGCCGAGGCCGGAGCCCACTGCGCCGACTATATCCTGTTGCGACTGCCCCACGAGCTGGCACCGTTGTTCAGTGACTGGCTGGATGAGCACTATCCCGGCCAGAAGGAGGCAATCCTCAACCAGCTGCGGGCCAGCCGGGACGGCGCCCTCAACAGTCCCGCCTTCGGCAGCCGGATGCGGGGAGAAGGCCAGTTTGCCGATCTGCTGGCCCAGCGCTTTCGGTTGATCGCCAAACGGCTCGGGCTCGGCAAGCGCCACTTTCAGCTGCGCCAGGATGCCTTCATCCGCCCTGGCGAGCAGTTGCGATTGTTCTAGGCTCCCGTCAAGCCCGCCACGGGCAAAGCCTCAGCCCCTTGGCCGCGACGCACTGGCCTTGCTGCTGCGGGCAATCAACTCGGCGGGCAAACGGGCTGGCTCATGTGCCACCTCAGGTTCATATTCGCCTGCGCGCGCATCCATCTCTGCCTCGCCCCATACCCGGCTCCACCAGATCTCCCACATTACCCAGCTGGTCATGACATGCTCCTGACAGGCGTTACCTGCGTCTATGGTGGTTTCTCTCCAACGGGAGCAGCATGATGGCCCTCTATGGCAGGGGGATGACATCCAGCTGAAGGAACTGTTATAAGCGACATGGCCGCAATCCATGTCAGTCACGGGGAACAAGCTGCCTGGGGCAGACAACCGGGAACAGAAGAGGATCCTACCGACATAAATAAACAAGTGGATAAATAAAGAGCGACCACCTGGGTCGCTCTCATGATCATAACTGTGCCTAATTATTAGGAATAATCAGGTGGTGGTAAAAGAGGTTGATTGTAGCCGGAACATGGGCAGTAGTAATATCTCTTAACGTCTTCCTCATCACTTTCAGCGACGCGCTGCAGACCGACCACGGTCTCGTCTTCACCGGTACGGATCAGACGCACACCGCCGGTGTTACGGCCGATGATGCTCACCTCGGCAACCCGGGTACGTACCAGGGTACCACCATTGGTGATCAGCATGATCTGGTCGGTATTCTCGACCTGGATCGCGTCGATCACCTTGCCGTTGCGCTCGTCAACCTTGATGGAACGAACACCCTGGGTACCGCGGCTCTTGGTCGGGTATTCGTCCAGTGCGGTGCGCTTGCCGTAACCGTTCTCGGTGGCGGTGAGGATGGCCCCGTCGCCACGCGGCACGATGAGGGACACCACCTTGTCACCGGCGCCCAGCTTGATGCCGCGCACACCGGCAGCGGTACGACCCATGGGACGTACGCCCTTGAAGGTGCCCTTGCTTTCGGTGCCTTCGCCATTGTCGCTGCCATCATCGTCGTTGCCGGCGTCGTCATCGGTATCGACTTCGTCAGTGGCATCGGCATCTGCGCGACCGCTGCCTTCCGCGAAGCGAACCACCTTGCCCGCATCGGAGAACAGCATGATCTCGTTGCTGCCATCGGTGATGTCCACCCCGATCAGCTCATCACCCTCTTTGAGTTTGATGGCGTGAATACCGGAGGAGCGCGGATTGCTAAAGTCAGACAAGCTGGTCTTCTTCACGGTGCCGTTGGCGGTGGCGAAGAACACATACTTGTCAGCGTCATATTCTTCAACAGGCAGAATGGCGGTGATGCGCTCACCCTCATCCAGCGGCAGCAGGTTGATGATCGGACGACCGCGCGCGCCACGGGACGCCTCCGGCAATTGATACACCTTGAGCCAGTAGACTTTGCCACGGGTGGAGAAGCACAGAATGGTGTCGTGGGTGTTGGCCACCAGCAGACGCTCCACAAAGTCCTCTTCCTTGATCCGGGTGGCCGACTTGCCACGACCACCACGGCGCTGGGCCTCGTAGTCGGAGAGCGGCTGATACTTCACGTAACCCTGGTGAGACAAGGTCACGACCACGTCTTCCGGGGTGATCAGATCTTCGATGTTGATCTCGGCACTGGACATGCTGATCTCGGTACGACGCTCGTCGCCGTACTGCTCGCGCACGGCCAGCAGTTCGTCACGGATCACTTCCATCAACCGCACCGGGCTCGCCAAGATGAACAGCAGCTCGGCGATGAGATCCAGCAGAGACTGGTACTCTTCCAGGATCTTCTCGTGCTCGAGGCCGGTCAGCTTGTGCAGACGCAGGTCAAGGATGGCCTGGGCCTGCTGCTCGGTCAGGTAGTAGTGACCTTCGCGGATGCCGAACTCGGGTTCCAGCCACTCGGGGCGTGCCGCGTCGTCACCGGCTTTCTCCAGCATGGAGGCCACGTTGCCGAGCTCCCAGCCGCGGGCAACCAGGCCCGCTTTCGCGTCGGCCGGGGTCGCGCTGTGGCGAATGAGCTCGATGACCGGGTCGATGTTGGCCAGCGCCACCGCCAGGCCTTCCAGGATGTGAGCCCGATCCCGCGCCTTGCGCAGTTCGAACACGGTCCGGCGGGTCACCACTTCACGGCGGTGCAGCAGGAACGCATCCAGGATCTCTTTGAGGTTCATCACCTTGGGCTGGTTGTTATCGAGCGCCACCATGTTGATGCCGAACGTGGTCTGCATCTGGGTGTGCTTGTAGAGATTGTTCAGCACAATCTCGCCGGACTCGCCGCGCTTGATCTCGATAACGATGCGCATGCCGTCCTTGTCGGACTCATCGCGCAGGGCACTGATGCCCTCGATCTTCTTCTCTTTGACCAGCTCGGCGATCTTCTCGATCAGCCGCGCCTTGTTCACCTGATAGGGGATCTCGTGAACGATGATGGTCTCGCGACTGGTCTTCTCGTCCACCTCCACTTCGGCCTTGGCACGCACATAGACGGAGCCACGACCGGTACGGTACGCCTGCACGATGCCGGAACGACCGTTGATGATGCCACCAGTGGGGAAATCCGGGCCGGTGATGTAGGTCATCAGCTCGTCGATGGTGAGGTCGCCGTTCTCGATCAACGCCAGACAGCCGTTGACTATCTCGGTGAGGTTGTGAGGCGGAATGTTGGTCGCCATGCCCACCGCAATACCGGAGGAGCCGTTGACCAGCAGGTTGGGAACCTTGGTGGGCATGACAGCCGGGATCATCTCGGTGCCGTCATAGTTCGGCACCCAGTCCACGGTCTCTTTGTCCAGATCGGCCAGCAGCTCGTGGGAGATGCGGGCCATCCGCACTTCGGTGTAACGCATGGCGGCGGCGCTGTCGCCGTCGACCGAACCGAAGTTGCCCTGACCATCGACCAGCATGTAACGCATGGAGAAATCCTGCGCCATGCGAACGATGGTGTCATACACGGCACTGTCGCCGTGCGGGTGATATTTACCGATTACGTCACCGACCACACGGGCCGATTTTTTATAGGGCTTGTTCCAGTCGTTCCCCAGCTCGTTCATTGCATACAGAACGCGGCGGTGAACCGGTTTCAAGCCATCACGCACATCCGGCAGAGCTCGTCCTACGATCACGCTCATGGCGTAATCAAGATAGGAACTCTTGAGCTCTTCTTCGATGTTGACCGGCGTGATCTCTCTGGCCAGATCGCTCATAGAAAGCCTTAATCCCTAATTAGTTGTTCTTTGGCTTAAACAGCGCGACATGGTAACACACTGAGCCAAATACCTTAAGCCACAAATCCGGTAACAAGTCGGGCTGGTGTGACAAAGTCCGTCCGTTATAATGCCCGCCAGGACAACAGATTGCGCGCGCCCCACCCAGCCTGCGCGCCCTTGCCACAGGATCATCAAAAAATGCACAGTGATGCCAATGTCGATCTGACAGAAATTGCCAAATTCGAAGCCATCGCCTCCCGCTGGTGGGACATGGAGGGAGAGTTCAAGCCGCTGCACCAGATAAACCCGGTGCGCCTTGACTGGATCACCGACAAGAGCGGCGGCCTGTTCGGCAAGCGCATCCTCGACATCGGCTGCGGCGGCGGCATTCTCGCCGAGAGCATGGCCCGCCGGGGCGCCAAGGTCACCGGCATCGACATGGGCAAGGAGCCCCTCGGGGTCGCCCGCCTCCATGCCCTCGAGGCAGGCGTGGAGCTCGAGTATCGCCAGATCACCGCCGAAGCCCACGCCGATGAGGCCCCCGGCCAGTACGACGTGGTCACCTGCATGGAGATGCTGGAGCACGTGCCGGATCCCGCCTCCGTACTGCGCGCCATCGCCACCCTGGTGCGCCCGGGCGGCAAGGTGTTCGTCTCCACCATCAACCGCAACCCGAAAGCCTATCTGATGATGATCCTCGGCGCCGAGTACCTGATGAAGATGGTGCCCAAGGGCACCCACGACCACAAGAAGTTCATCACCCCCGCCGAACTGTGTCGCATGGGTGAGGCGGCGGGCCTGCTGGTACGGGACATGAGCGGGGTGCACTACGCACCGCTCTCCAACAGCTTCAAGCTCGGTCGCAACGTCGACGTCAACTACATGGTGGCGTTCGAGCGCCCGGAGCAAGGCTGATGACGACTCACTCTGCTGCGCCCCTTGGCTGCGTGCTGTTCGATCTGGACGGCACCCTGCTCGACACCGCGCCCGATCTGGGGGCCGCCGTCAACCACGTGCTGATAAGCGAAGGCTTTGCCCCCCTCTCTGACGACATCATCCGTCAGACCACCTCCCACGGGGCGCTCGGGCTGCTCAGGGCCGGTCTTGGTGACGAACTGCTCGAAGAGCTAGGCGCCACCCGCCTTCGCACCGCCCTGCTCGATTACTACGCCGCCAACCTCTGCGTTGGCACCCGTCCCTATGAAGGGATGGTGGATCTCATCGAGTGGCTCGACGAGAAGCAGCTGCCCTGGGGCATCGTCACCAACAAGCCGGGCTTTCTCACCGAGCCGCTGCTGGCGGCCCTGCCCGAGCTCGCCAGTTGTGGCGTGACCGTCAGCGCCGACACCCTGCCAGTGCGCAAGCCCGACCCCGCCCCCATGTACTTTGCCTGCGACCAGCTTGGCGTCGAGGCGAGCCACTGCCTATATGTGGGAGATCACGTGCGCGACATCGAGGCCGGCCGCAACGCCGGCATGCGCACCGCGGTCGCCGGCTGGGGTTATCTCAATGACGACGAGGATCCGGCCCAGTGGGGCGCCGACCTGCACTTTGACACCGTGCAGGCCCTGCACCACTGGCTGCGCTACGAGCTGGGCTGAGATTGCCAGCCCGTGCCGGGTACCCTCTGGTACAGGAAGCAGACAACAGAGATGGATCACAAAGGCAGCTTTGCCGCCAAAGGGTGGCCAGATGAGCACTGTTGATTGATCGCGGCAGTGCCTCGGTAGTCACCACGGGGGATCGCTGGCGATCCCCCGTTTTGGCGGTTTGACAAGCAGGGAAGCGGCGAGATCGGACACCTTTTGACCCTTGCTGCACAAGGGATAATCAGGCTGAATTTGCTAGTAAAAACACCCCCTTTTCGCAAGCAAAAAAAGTTATTTAAATTTTCCATGTTCGATCATCAGACTTGCATTTACCGGATCGGACGGATGAAAACCCACTCGCTGTGAGCGTCCACTAACACAGAGCGGAACACCCACAATTTATCCACAGCTAATCCCTTATCCACAGATTGCAAAGCCGGGCCGACCTCACTATCTTGTAGCTCGAAATCAAAATAACACTATATCTTGTGATTCATCGCACAATAGGTCCCCACCTCCCACGCCTCTCACAGGTCTGGAGGCGAACGCCGTGCGATGGTTTTTCGGGAATCAACTAAAGGTCATCAGCCAATGAACTTGTTTGTGACGAAGCGTAACGGCCACAAAGAACCCATCGATCTGGATAAAATTCACCGCGTGCTCGACTGGGCTGCCGAGGGTCTCGACAACGTGTCGGTCTCCCAGGTGGAACTCAAGTCCCACATCCAGTTCTATGACGGTATCCGTACCGCCGATATCCACGAAACCGTCATCAAGGCCGCTGCTGACCTGATCTCCGAGCAAAGCCCGGACTACCAGTACATGGCCGCCCGCCTGGCCATCTTCCACCTGCGCAAGAAGGCCTACGGCCAGTTCGAGCCGCCCCACCTCTATCAGCACGTCGCCAAGCTGGTGGACATGGGCAAGTATGACAAGCACCTGCTGGAAGACTACAGCCAGGCCGAATTCGAGGAGCTGAACCAGCACCTGGATCACTGGCGCGACATGGACTTCTCCTACGCGGCGGTCAAGCAGCTGGAAGGCAAGTACCTGGTCCAGAACCGCGTCACCGGCGAAATTTACGAGAGCCCGCAGTTCCTCTACATCCTGGTAGCGGCCTGCCTCTTCTCCAAGTATCCGAAAGATACCCGTCTGGACTACATCAAGCGCTTCTATGATGCGGTCTCGACCTTCAAGATCTCGCTGCCGACCCCGATCATGAGCGGCGTGCGCACCCCGACCCGTCAGTTCAGCTCCTGCGTGCTGATCGAGTGCGACGACAGCCTGGATTCCATCAATGCCACCGCCAGCGCCATCGTGCGTTACGTCTCCCAGCGCGCCGGCATCGGCATCAACGCCGGCCGCATCCGTGGTCTGGGCAGCCCCATCCGTGGCGGCGAAGCCTTCCACACCGGTTGCATCCCCTTCTACAAGTACTTCCAGACTGCCGTGAAGTGCTGTTCCCAGGGCGGCGTGCGCGGCGGTGCGGCCACCCTGTTCTACCCGCTGTGGCACACCGAAGTGGAGAGCCTGCTGGTACTGAAGAACAACCGCGGCGTGGAAGAGAACCGGGTCCGTCACATGGACTACGGCGTGCAGATCAACAAGCTGATGTATCAGCGCCTCATCAAAGGCGGCGACATCACCCTGTTCTCCCCGTCCGATGCACCTGGCCTGTACGATGCCTTCTTCGCGGATCAGGACAAGTTCGAAGAGCTCTACGTCAAGTACGAGCAGGATCCGAGCATTCGCAAGAAGACCCTCAAGGCGGTCGATCTCTTCTCCCTGATGATGCAGGAGCGCGCCGGTACCGGTCGCATCTACATCCAGAACGTGGACCACTGCAACACCCACAGCCCGTTTGATCCGAGCGTGGCGCCGGTGCGCCAGTCCAACCTCTGCCTCGAGATTGCGCTGCCCACCAAGCCGCTCAACAACGTGGATGACGAAGAGGGCGAGATCGCGCTCTGCACCCTGTCCGCCTTCAACCTGGGTGCCATCGAGAAGCTGGAAGATCTGGAAGAGATGGCGGATCTCGCCGTGCGCGCTCTGGATGCCCTGCTCGACTATCAGGACTACCCGCTCAAAGCCGCGATGAAGGGCAGCATGAACCGCCGTACCCTGGGGATCGGCGTCATCAACTACGCCTACTACCTGGCGAAGAACGGTGCCCGCTACTCCGACGGTTCCGGTCTGGCGCTGACCCACCGCACCTTCGAGGCGATCCAGTACTACCTGTTGAAGGCTTCCGTGCAGCTGGCCCGCGAGTTCGGCCCCTGCCCGGCCTTCAACGAGACCACCTATGCCCAGGGGATCCTGCCCATCGATACCTATAAAAAGGATCTGGACAACCTGTGCAACGAGCCGCTGCACCTGGACTGGGAAGCGCTGCGCGAAGAGATCCGTACCGTGGGTCTGCGCAACTCCACCCTGACCGCCCTGATGCCGAGCGAGACCTCCAGCCAGATCTCCAACGCCACCAACGGCATCGAGCCGCCGCGCGGCCTGGTGTCGGTCAAGGCCTCCAAGGACGGCATCCTCAAGCAGGTGGTGCCCGAGTATGACCGCCTGAAGGATCAATACGAACTGCTCTGGAAGCAACCGAGCGTCGATGGTTACCTGCAGCTGGTCGGTATCATGCAGAAGTTTGTGGATCAGGCGATCTCCGCCAACACCAACTATGATCCCGCCCGTTTCGAAGGCAACAAGGTACCGATGAAGCAGCTGCTGAAGGACTTGCTGACCGCCTACAAATACGGCCTCAAGACCCTCTACTATCACAACACCCGTGATGGTGCGGACGATGCCCAGACCGATCTGCAAGATGACGGTTGTGCTGGCGGCGCCTGCAAGATCTGATGAACCGGGCGGGAGCATGAAGCTCCCGCCCTCCTGTTTCCCCTTATTCAAGACATTCAAATCACCATGGCCTATTCAACGTTCTGCCAGACCCAAAACGACCAGCTCAAGGAGCCGATGTTTTTCGGCCAATCGGTCAACGTGGCCCGTTATGACCAGCAAAAACACGAAGTGTTCGAACGGCTGATCGAAAAGCAGCTCTCCTTCTTCTGGCGCCCGGAAGAGGTGGACGTCTCCCACGACCGCATCGACTTCCAGGCCCTGCCGCCCCACGAGCAGCACATCTTCATCTCCAACCTGAAGTACCAGACCCTGCTGGATTCCATCCAGGGTCGCAGCCCCAACGTGGCGCTGCTGCCGCTGGTTTCCATTCCGGAGCTGGAAACCTGGATCGAGACCTGGGCCTTCTCGGAGACCATCCACTCTCGCTCCTACACCCACATCATCCGCAACATCGTCAACACCCCCGCCCAGGTGTTCGACGACATCGTCACCAACGAGCAGATCTTGAAGCGCGCCGGCTCCATCAGCCACTTCTACGACGATCTGATCGAGGCGACCGCGCTCTACAACCTGCACGGTGAAGGCACCCACCGGGTGGCCGGTCGTGACGTGACCATCACCTTGCGCGAGCTGAAAAAGAAACTCTACCTGTGCCTGATGAGCGTCAACGCGCTGGAAGCGATCCGCTTCTACGTCAGCTTTGCCTGCTCCTTCGCCTTCGCCGAGCGCGAGCTGATGGAGGGCAACGCCAAGATCATCAAGATGATCGCCCGCGACGAAGCGCTGCACCTGACCGGGACCCAGCACATGCTGAACCTGATGCGCAGCGGCCAGGACGACCCCGAGATGGCCGAGATTGCCGCCGAGTGCGAGCAGGCCTGCTTCAAGCTGTTCAAGGAAGCGGCCATTCAGGAGAAGGAATGGGCCGAGTACCTGTTCCAGGACGGCTCCATGATCGGTCTGAACAAGGACATCCTCTGCCAGTACGTGGAGTACATCACCAACCTGCGCATGAATGCGGTGGGTCTGCAGCCAGCCTTTGCCGGGGCCAAGCAGAACCCGATCCCCTGGATCAACACCTGGCTGTCGTCCGACAACGTGCAGGTCGCCCCGCAGGAAGTGGAAGTGAGCTCCTATCTGGTGGGTCAGATCGACAGCGAAGTGAATGCCGAAGACCTGGGTGATTTCGAACTGTGAGTGACGCCAGCAGCACGCTGACCCCTGCCCCGCACGCGGCCCCCGCTCCAAGCGACGCAGGCTCGCCACGGGTGCATACCCAGGATGGCGTGCTGCACGCCCATCCCGGCGAGAGCGTGCTGGAAACCCTGGAGCGCCACGGTCATCACGTGGAGTTCCAGTGCCGCAGCGGCTATTGCGGCGCCTGCCGCACCCCGCTGCTGGCAGGCAAGGTGCACTATGCCGCCGTGCCGCTCGCCTTTGTCTCCCACGGAGAGTGCCTGCCCTGCTGCTGCAAACCGGTGGGCGCCATCCGGCTGGACATCAAGAAGCGCTGAGCCCCCCTCAGGTTCGCGTCAGCAAACAAAAAGCCGCCGGATTGCTCCGGCGGCTTTTTTCTATGCCTTGTAGGCGGGCGGCTGATGCACAACCGCCCCCACAGGACCTTACAGCCAGGGCGCGGCGGTCGGCCCATGGTGCAGACCCAGCTTCCAGACCCGGCCGAAGTGCTTGTAGTGACCGGCCGCGACACCGGCCTTCTCACCCATGCCGTGGTAGAGGTCGAGGTGGCCCTTCTTCACCGCCCCGCCCACATCCAGCGCGATCAACAGCCGCAGCTGGTGCTTGCCGGTCCAGTTGCCCTCTTTGTCCAGCAGCGGCACTTCCGCCAGGATCGGCGTGCCCATCGGCAGCAGGGTCTTGTCGGCGGCCACCGCCGCCATCGGCAACAGCGGAATGCCGGCAGCCCCGATCACGTCGTTGGTGGGGCGACGCTCGAAGAAGACATAGGAGGGGTTCTGCTCCACCAGCTCCTTGACGCTCTCCTCCGGCTGACGGTTGGCCCACTCCTTGATGGCCTTCATGGACATCTGCTCCTTGGGCACTTCACCGCGGTCGATCAGCACCCGGCCGATGCTGACGTAACCGTGACCGTTCTTGCCGCTGTAACCCAGATATTGCAGCCGATCATCATCGCCATAGTGAACGAAGCCCGAGCCCTGCACATCCATCAGGAAATTGTCGATGAGGGATTTGCTGTAGCCCAGCTCCAGCCCGCGGTTGGCCAGAGCCCCCTGGTGGATCTGGGCCCGGGTCGGACAGCGGCCACCACATTTGGGCATGGCATAGATGGGGTACTTGTACTTGGCATCCGGGCGGTGACGCACCTCCAGCACCGGCGAGTAGTAACCGGTGAACAGCACGTTGCCCATCCGATCCGAGCCGCCCAGCTGGGCCAGGCTGATGCCGTAACGGGTGATCTGAGCGGGATCGCCGCCATTGGCCACCCAGCGGGAGAGTTGATGGTAAAGCTCGCCATAGCGACGGGTCATCTTGCCGGAGCGCTCCAGCACCAGCCGGCTCTGGGGGCCGAACTTGCTGTAGTCGGCGCGCTGTCGGCTGTTGACCCGCTCCACTCGCACCAGATCATCAGGCAGGGGACCGTCCAGATACTGCTTGCCCAGATTTTCCGGCACCTCGCAGTTGAGAAAACATCTGGCATCGGGTTTGTTTTTGGGCACCTGGGCTTGCTCAGAATTGCCCGCACAACCGGCCAACCCCAGCACTGCGGCGGTCAGCCAGTAAGCGTGTTTATTCATATGTCCTCATATAACACCAAGGGTTATGTTCGGCGGGGAAGATGCCAAATTTGCAGGGGGAAAGCAAACGCCTTCAGGCCTGGGACGGCGGATTTCTCCAAAGGGGATCTTCTGGGTTATAACAAGGTAACAGGGTGTGAGAGGCCATGGATGGAACAGCTCGAAATTTTCCCGCTGCAGAGCCCCTGCATCGGGGTCTGCGAAGTGAACAACAAGGGCTACTGCAAGGGGTGCCTGCGCAGCCGCGAGGAGCGTTTCAACTGGCTCACCATGAGCCATGCCCAGCAACAAGAGGTGATGCGCCTGTGCCGTGGTCGCAAGGCGCGGGTGGAGGCCGCTCGCCGCAAGGCGCAGGAGGGGGCCCAACCCGAGTCGCCAGAGCAACCTGGCTGGGATTTTTAAACCCAGCCCTTCTTTTATCCCTCTTTACCCCTCCCTTTGCGCCACCCGCACCAGCTCGCTGAACGCCACGAACAGGTGATAGAAGGTGCTGGCCGGTGCATGGTCGGCCAACGGCGCCCCCGTCACATCCACCTGATCTAGCCACTGACCCGGCAGGGCTGGCATCAGGTAATAGTCAAAGATCCGCCCCACCACCTCACCAATCCGGCGGGCTGTCTCAGCCTCCCCTCGCCGCTCGTAGGCTGCCAGCAGCGCCTTGAGCTGCTCGGTCTGACACCAGAGCCGGCTGGTCGCCCGATGGGGCAGCCCGTCATCGGTGAGTTCATCCAGCACCAGCCCGGTCGGCCCGTGGCCGTGAGCGGCGGCAAAGCGGGTCAGGATGGCGATCCCCTCGCCTATCTCGCCCTCACTCGGCCCACATTCCCACTCTTGTGCCAATGCCCGGTAACGGGCCAGCAGCCAGCACCACTCGTAGTGATGGCCCGGGTCGATCAGGTGCGAATCGGGATGGGTCGGGAGAAGCCGTTCATCGAAGAACTCCCGCAGCAAGACGGGCTCCAGAAAGCGCTGGCGAAACAGCTGATAGAGCCGATGGGTGCGCCCCTGCCAGCGCGGATCATCAAAGCACTCCGCCGCCACCAGCAGCGCTTCGAACAGATGCATATGAGGGTTTTGACTGCGCAGCACGCTTGGCGGAAAGCGGGAGTGAAACCCACCATACAGGGGATCGGCAAAGAGCAGTTCGATGGCCTGATAGCGCGACTCGGCCTGCTGCTGCCAGCGCGGCTCGCCGCTCAAACGGTAGAGCCAGCACTCGGCCAGCAGGGCAAAAGCGTATTCGTAGCAGCACACCGAACCATCGGCGAGCGAGCCATCGGCATTGAGGGAAAACAGCTGGTTGCCGGCGCCATCATCAAAGTGCCTCATGCCGAACCTGGCGCAGCGCTCTGCCAGCTCGCCCCCCTCATACCAGCCGAGCAGGGTGGCGTGGCTGAACACGTAGATCTGGCGGCTCTGCACCCGAAAACGAATGGGCTGCCAGAGCGGCGCTCCTGCGCCATCCAGCCCCTCGGCAAACAGCCCCCGCTCCCAATCAAAACCCCTTGCTCCCCAACGAGGCAGCGCCTCCTCCACCAGCCAGCGTCGGCAGCGCTGCGCCGCCTCTCTTATCTCGTCATGCATCTCAGCACCTCTCCAGCCAACCCATCATCCAGCCCATAAAAAGGGAGAGCCCCGCTCTCCCCTGTCTGTGCTCACCCTCAACCGGCCTAGAACAGCCCGACGGCGACCCCGACAAAGGCCACGACCAGCAGCCCCAGCATGGCCTTGACCGGCGAGACGTTGCGTCTGGCCATCAGATACCAGGTGCCCAGCACCACCAGCAGCGGCATCAGTTTGGGAAAGATGCCGTCCAGCATGGCCTGCAGCTGGATGTTGACCCCGTCCGAGGTGACGAAATCGAGCCCGGTGGAGAGATTGACGTAACTGGCCGCCACCCCGCCCATCACGAAGACCCCGAGCAGGGAGAGCGCCTCGCGCAGCTTGACCGACTCCGAGCTCACCAGCGCCTCCACCGAGCCGGTCCCCATCCGGTAGCCCTTCATGAACAGCATGTAGGAGCCGGTGATGACGATGGCGTTGAAGCTGATGATGTAAAAGAGCGGCCCCAGCACGCTGCCGCCGGCGGCCAGCGCCATGCCGATGCTGAGCAGAATGGGCACCAGCATGCCCGGGATCATGGAGTCCCCGATCCCGGCGATGGGCCCCATCAACCCCACTTTCAGGGTGTTGATGGTCTCGCCATCGATCCGCTCGCCGTTGGCCCGCTTCTCCTCCAGCCCTACCGCCAACCCGTTGATGATGGCGCCAAGCTGAGGCTCGGTGTTGTAGAAGGAGGCGTGACGCTTCATCGCCTCCGTCCGCTCCGCCTTGCCGGGATAGAGCTTCTTGAGCGCCGGCATCATGCCAAGGCAGAAGCCGAAGGATTCGAGCCGCTCGAAGCTCATGGAGGAGAGGTTGTACATCATCCAGGCGCGCCAGCAGGCACGCAGATCCTTGAGAGTGAGGGCCACCGGCGCCTTGTTCACCGGCTGGCCCGCTTGCAGCTTTGCGTCCATCAGAATTCATCCTCATCGTCGGTTTGGGTGGCAGCGCGGGCAGCCGGTGCAGGGCGCGGCTCCGGCTTGTAGTTGTAGTGGATGAGCGCGAGCAGGGCGCCGATCATCACCAGCCCCACCATGTTGAGCTTGAGAAAGACGATGCCGACAAAGCCCACCAGAAAATAGATCAGCATGCTGCTCTGCTTGATGATCTGCTTGAGCAGGATGGCGATGCCGACCGCCGGCAGTATGCCCCCCACCACCGTCATGGTGCGGATCACCAGCTCCGGCAGGCTGTTCATGAAGCCTTCGATGTACTGGTTGCCAAAATAGACGGCGATGAAGGTGGGTACGAAGCGCAGCACGAAGTTGCTGGCCTGCGGGAAGATCGCGCTGTTGAGGTAGACCCCCTGCTCGTCCCCCTGCTCCAGTGCCACGTCGGCCCTGTGGTTCCAGTAGGAGTTGAGCACCATCATGAAGTTGAAGAGGATGGTACCGGCGATGCCGATGGTGGCAGCAATGGCCACCGCCACCGACGGCTCCTTGCCCGACAGGATGCCCAGCGCAATGGCCGGAAAGGCGACGAAGTTGAGATCCGCCGGCATGGAACCGCCCGGCGTCACCATGGCGATGTAGACCGCCTGCACCGCCACCCCGATGAGGATCCCGGTCTGGATATCACCGAGGATGGCCCCCACCAGCATGCCCGAGACCAGCGGACGGGTGATGGTGTACCAGCCCCCGGTCAATCCCAGCAGCCAGGGGCTGCTGAGGGCACCGAGATAACAGAGTATCCCGATGAGTGTTGCTTCCAGAAACATGATGTCTGCTCCCTATTTCAGCTTTTTCTGGGCATCCGCCCAGCTGTAATGACTGGCATCCGGCACCAGCCGAAAGTCAATGTCGTGGCCAAGACCGGCCAGGTAGTCAAAGGCGGCGATCTCCTGCGCCGTGACCGACTGATTGGGGCCTATGGTGGTGGTCTGCTCGCGGGCACTCATGGGCCCGACGTTGATCTTGCCGTTGTGGTTCTCAAGGGAGATACCGGCGGCGCAGAGCCGCTGCAGGGTGACCGGCGATTTGCCGATCACGAAGTAGCGCTTGTCGCTGGCGATCACTTTGGGCAGCTTGGCAATCGCCGTCGCCACGTCGAACAGCCATACCCGGGTATCCGGCACGGCACCGATCATCACCTGGGAGAGCAGCGGATCGGCCGCCACCTCGTCATCGATTGCGACGATGCCGTCGCAAGGCAGCTCCCTGGCCCAGCGCGTCACCAGCTGACCGTGGATCACCCGATCGTCAATGCGTACAAATGAAATGGCCATCTCGCTCTCCTAGAAGTTGTCGTCTTGCTGGTGCGCAACCGCCGGGGCCGCGATCACCATGGATTCCAGCGCCTGGACCAGCAACTGGCGGGCCGCCTCGTGCACATCCACGGCATCCAGCAGCTCGGCGCTCATCAGCAGCATGGGGAAGTTGACCCCGGTCACCACCGCCAGCGGCTGCCGCCATTCGGGGTCAAACGCGAAGCGGCACGCCACGTTGTAGGGGGTGCCGCACTCCATGTCGCACAGCACCAGCACCCCGTCAGCCCCCGCGCCATGGCAGCGCAGGGTCTGTTCAAACTCGGTGCGAAACGCCGCTATTCCCCCCTCTTCGGTGAGGGAGACGGTCGCCACAGCGGGCAGTTCGCCGTAAACCATGCTGGCGCTGGCCAGCAGGGCCGGCGCCAGTGAACCATGGGTTGCGATAAGGATCCTCAGCATCTTGGTTACCCCCTCACATAGGCCTTGATGGTGGCGATGGTCGCCCCTTCACTCTCACCGCTCGGGCGGATGCAATAACGCCCCACCGAGGCCGGGACGATGAAGGTCTCGGCGTAGTGCACCACAAACGGCGCGAACGCATGGTCGGGACTTTCCACCGTCGCCTCTCGCCCCTCGATCAGATTGAGTACCTGTACGGTGCCGCCGGTGTCGTGTTCCACCGGCACACTGAACCAGTGGCGACGGGTCTCGATGAATTCCCGCTCGTGCAACCCGGTGCGCTCCTCGCGCCAGCCTGGCCCCTCGGCAATGGGCTCGATGCGATTGACCAGGTGTTCGCGGGTCCAATCGGTGTCGCGCTCCCACTGGATCACCTTGCTGCCATGCTCCAGATGGATGGGGCGCGGGATGCCGTCGAGCCCGACCCTACCCCAGTCCCACAGCTTGAAGGTGAAGATGTAGGGGGTGGCACTGATCTCGAGCACCATGGCCCCCTCTCCCGAGCAGTGAACGGTCCCGGCCGGGATCAGGAAGTGATCGTGTTTACGGGCCGGAAAGCGGTTGATGAAGCGCTCGTCATCGAAAGGCTTCTCACCACGCTGGGCGGCAGCCAGATCTGCCAGCATCTCCTGCGGGTCGATACCGGTGCGGGTGCCGAGGTAGACGCAGGCACCCGGTTTGGCATCGAGCAGGTAGTAGCTCTCGTCCTGGGTGTAGTGCATGCCGAACTCCTGCTGGATGTATTCGGTCAGCGGATGCACCTGCAGGCTGAGTGGCTGCCCCCCCACCGTGTCGAGAAAATCGAACCGGATCGGGAACTCGGCGCCAAAGCGAGCGTGTACCCGCTCCCCGAGCAAGGCGCTGGGCTGGCACAGCACCAGGTTTTGCGACGGGATCTCCACCCGCACCTCGCCAATGCGCAGGTAGAGGCTGTTCTCTTCCGGTACGCAATCAAAGCACCAGGCATAGTTGGGCTGGGCCGGGTCCAGATCGCACACCTGCTTCATCCACTGCCCGCCCCAGACCCCGGGGTCGAAGAAGGGCACCACCCGAAACGGCTGGCGCGCGGCCTGATGCAACCCCGCCAGCAGCGCCTGCCCCGTCACCAGGGTCGGCTTGCCTCGGGTGTTGGTATCGAGCAGGAAATCGATGGTGGGCAGCTGGGCCAGTTTATGGCGGTCAAACACCCGCCACTCGATGAAGAAGGCACGCTTGTAGCGGCGCAGTATGTCCTCCTCCTCGTTGCCGGCCCCCCAGTTGCCCAGCTCCTTGCGCCGCAGTCGCTGCTGGATCTCCCAGCGGGCGAGATCGGCATAGACCCGCACATCCCCTCTCGCCACCAGCGAGGCGCCGCTGCCCATCACTACCACTAGGCCACCGGTTATCTCTGCGACCTGCCGCTGCAGGCTAGCCAGCGCGGCCGGGTCAAAAAACTCCACCATCTTGTGGGGAGCCAGCACACCAAAGACCCGGTCGTCGGTAATGAAGCGCTCCAGCATCGCCAGCACTTTTGATTCGGGCAGACGGGCCTGCTCCACCTCGATGAGCGTGTGGGGCCCAAGCCTCGCCAGCAGCTGGCTACGCAGCTCGTCCTGATCCACGCCGTGATAGCAGTCGATCACCAGCACCACCCTTGCCCCACCTTGCCCGTCTGCCGCGGCCTGCAGTCGCCGGGCTATCTCGTGCCAGCCGGCACAGGCGGCGCCCTCATGGCCGGCGACCACCACTTCCGGGAATTTGTCGTAGTTGGAGACGTAACTCGAATGAATCATTGGCTTGCTCTCTCGTTGACACCTACGAAATAGATAAATCGATTAACCTGTTAACCACAACCTGATAAACAAGATTAACCTCATAAAATGGTGCATTTGATCGCCAACATGGGCGAAATGTGTGATCATGACGGCAATTTCATCATGGCAAGTTAACAACCAAAGGTTAATCGATATACCTTTAAAACCTACTCCCTGACAGGATCCATCCCATGAGCAATGTGACCGTTGCCGACATCGCCCGCCATCTGGGGGTGTCGACTGCCACCGTCTCCATGACCCTGCGCAACAAGGGGCGCATCTCCGAGCACACCCGCCAGCGGGTACTCAGGGCCATCGACGAGCTGGGCTATGTCTACAACCAGACCGCCGCCAACCTGCGCAACAAGAGCAGCAACCAGGTTGGTCTGTTGCTGCACGACATCACCAACCCCTTCTATGCGGAGATGACGGCGGGCCTGAGCCGGGAGATGGAGCATCACGATCTCATGCTGTTTCTGGCCAACAGCGAGGAGTCGGCCACCCGGCAGCAGCAGTTCACCGACTCGCTGCAGCGCAACAACGCCGCCGGCATGGTGATCTGCGCCACCCAGACCACTCCCCGCAGCTTCTTCGAGAGCCTGCAGCGCCGCCGCATGCCCACCATCCTGATCGTGCGGCCGGTGCCGGACGTGGCGATCGACTTCGTCGGCACCGACAACTTTCTGGGCTGCCAGCTGGCGACCGAACACCTGCTGAAGCTGGGTCACCGCCACATCGCCTTTGTCGGGGGCAATCCTGCCTCCATCAGTCGCTCCCAGCGCCTCGGCGGCTACATGAGCAAGTTGCTCGAACACGGCATCTCCCCAAGGCCGGAGTGGATCATCGGCTGCGGCGCCAGCCGGGTGGAAGGCACCCGCGCCATCACGGCGCTGCTGGAACAGCACCCCGAGGTGACGGCGGCGGTCTGCTATCAGGACGTGGTGGCGCTCGGCGCCATTCTGGCGCTGCGCAAGCTGGGGCGAGTCATCGGTCAGGATTTTGCACTGGTGGGCTTTGACGATCTGCCGGAGACGGCGCTGGTGGACCCACCCCTCACCACCGTCTCGGTGGCGTCGCGGGAGATCGGCCGAAAAGCCGGCGAGCTGCTGCTCGAGCGGATGGCCGGCAACGACGAACCGGCCAAGAGCATCATACTGCCCCCCACCCTGGTGGTGCGCCAATCCTGCGGCAGCCCCTAGCGGGCCGCCGCACGCGCTGTTTCAAGTGGCTTTCCCAGCAGAAGTGACAATGCGGGGCGTGCCATCCTCCCCGGCCAGCACCCGCAGGCCAAAGCCGCGCGATCCCAGCGCACCGTAATCGTGACCGGCGACGGCGGGCCAGACCGCCAGCGCCGAGAGCTGCGTCTCGCCGGTGTTGATGAGTCGATGGGCCACATGGCCAGGGATATGGTGAACGCTGCCGACAAAGACCTGCTCCAGCCGACAGACACCGGCCATATCCTGCAACAGCAACAACCCCTGCCCGCACAACCCGAAGTAGTATTCCGCCTGCTCGGCGCGCGCATGGAGATGACCGCGGGTCATGAAGAACTCCTGGCCAACCCGACCCGCCTCCAGATAGGTGACCCCCATGTTGAGATCCCCCTCGCCACCATGGCCAGGCAACATGATCACCCGGTAGAGCGGCGTATCGGGCGAAAGCGCCGCCTCGGCGTGCGGGTCGGCAAAAAGCCCCTGCAGGTCGGCCAGGGTGGTGCTCTTTTCCACCAGTTCGGCGCCGCCGAGCTTGCCGGTCGCAAAATCGAGAATGGGGGGGATCATGGGGGTCATCATCTGCTCCTGGGGATCGGGTTATCGGCAGGCGCAGCGGCGCCCTTCGGGGTCCCACGCTAGAGGGTTAATCCATTAACCACAAGCCAGGTTGCCCCATCCTCGTCACTTTTTGGACAATTAATTTGGGCAATAAAAAAAGCGGCCCAAAGGCCGCTCTCTTGTATGGCGTATCACTGGCTGGCGGATTATGCCGTGGCCAGCTTGGCCTGCTCTTCACCGCGCTTGAGCATGGCGTAGGAGACGCCGGTCAGCAGCGAGCCTGCCGCAATCGCCACGATATACATCATGACGTTGCTGATGGCGTGCGGGATGAACAGCACGAACAGACCGCCGTGGGGCGCCATCAGTTCACAGCCGAACAGCATGGAGAGCGCACCGGTCAGGGCGCCACCCACCATGCAGGCCGGGATGACCCGCATCGGATCCTTGGCGGCAAACGGAATGGCCCCCTCGGAGATGAAGCACAGACCCAGCACGAAGGAAGCCTTGCCCGCTTCCTGCTCCGCCTTGATGAACTTGGTGCGGGCCAGGAAAGTGGCGATCCCCATCCCCAGTGCCGGCACCATACCGGCGGCCATTACGGCAGCCATGGGGGCGTAGGTTTTGGAGGCCAGCAAGCCGACACCGAAGGCATAGGCCGCCTTGTTGACCGGGCCACCCATGTCGAAGCACATCATGGCACCGATGATGACACCCAGCAGCACGGCGTTGGCGGAGCCCATGTTGTTGAGGAAGGTGGTCATGGCATTCATGATACCGGCCACCGGGCCACCCACCACGTAAATCATCACCAGACCGGTAAACAGGCTGGCAAACAGCGGAATAATCAGGATGGGCTTGAGCGCTTCCAGGGTCACCGGCAGGCGCACCTTGTCGCTCAGGTACTTGGCGCTGTAACCGGCCAGGAAACCAGCCACGATGCCGCCAAGGAAACCGGCGCCCAAGGAACTTGCCAGCATGCCGCCGATCATGCCGGGGGCGAGACCCGGGCGGTCAGCGATGGAGTAGGCAATATAGCCGGCCAGCACCGGGATCATCAGGGCAAAGGCGGAGCCGCCACCGATCTTCATCAGGGCGGCGGCCAGAGTGCCTTCCACCTTGAACGCCTCGATACCGAACACGAACGAGAGCGCGATGATGAGGCCGCCCGCCACCACCATGGGCAGCATGAAGGAGACCCCGGTCAGCAGGTGCTTGTAGGGGCCAGCCTTCTCTTCTTTCTTGGGTTGGCTGGCACCGCTGTGGCGATAGGTTTTCGCCTCGGTCCAGGCCTTGTCGAGCTCGGCACGGGTTTTCTTGAGCGCAGCGCCCGTGCTGGTGCGATAGACCGGCTTGCCGTCGAAACGGGCCATGTCCACCTCGATGTCGGTGGCGAGGAACACCAGATCGGCGGCGGCAATCTCCTCGGCAGTCAGGGCATTCTGGGCACCGACCGAGCCTTGAGTCTCGACGCGGATCTGATGACCCAGCTGTTTGGCCATGGTCTCCAGCGCTTCTGCCGACATGAAGGTGTGGGCCACCCCCGTCGGGCAGGCAGTCACCGCCACGATGCGCTTGCCAGCAGCGGCCGGTTTGGTCGCTGCGGGCGCGGCTTGATGGCGATAGAGGCTGGCGCCGCTGGCGGCGGCGTCCAGCAAGGCGGCCGGATCCTGCAGGGCAAGATCCATGCTGCCCTGATAGACCCGCTTGCCATCATAGGCGGCGAGATCCACCGGGGCGCTGGCGACAACCAGCACCAGGTCGGCGGCGGCAATCTGCTCCTTGCCCGGTACCTGGCGAGGCTGCACGCTGGAGCCGACGTCGAGGGTGAGCTCCCAGCCAGCCAGTTTGGCCTGCTGTTCTATGCGTTTTGCAGCGAGAAAGCTGGTGGCAATGCCCGCCGGGCAAGCCGTAACCAAGATTGCTTTCATTGGGCATCTCCTGAGTTTTCCATTGAGGGGGTATGGCATTGAACCGGTGCCAGCGCATCCAGACGCTGTACGCGCACCTGTTCAAGCAAGGGGTTGAGCACACTGATATCGCTAAAGCCGACTGCCACCTGGCTGACCGCCAGTGCCGAGACGGCGGTGGCCAGCCGCAGGGTCTGCTCCGGCGTCCAGCCAAGACTGAGACCATGGGCGAGACCTGCCACCAGGGAATCACCGGCACCGACCGTGCTGACCACCTGCATGCGCGGCGGAATCGCCTGCCAGACGGCATCCGGAGCAAACCAGATCAGGCCATCGGCGCCGTTGGAGATCACCACGTTGGGGATCCCACTTGCCTGCAGCGCGCGGGCACATTCGGCCTGCTCGCTCAGGGTCTTGATGGGGCGACCCGCCCACTGGCTCAGCTCCTCCAGATTGGGTTTGACCAGGGTCGGCGCCGCCTTGATCCCTTCGCTTAAGGCCGCGCCGCTGCAATCGAAGATCACCTGCTTGCCTCTGGCCTTGAGCAGGCGGATCAGATGGGCGCAGTAATCGGGGGCCACCCCTTTGGGCAGGCTGCCCGCCAGCACAAACCAGTCGGCGTGCGCTGCCAGTTGGTCGATGGCCTGCTCCAGCGCGCTCACTTCCCCTTGGTGGATGGTGAGCCCCGGCAGATTGAGATCGGTGACCCTACCGGATTGCTCGGAGATCTTGACATTGATGCGGGTGCTGCCCGCCACGCGCACGAAGTGATCGGCCAGGGCACGCTCCGTAAACAGGGAGTCAAAGCTCTGCTGGTTATCGGCGCCAAGCCAGCCGGTGACGCCCACCTTGCGGCCCAAGTCCTTGAGCACCATGGCAACGTTGATCCCCTTGCCCGCCGCACGCAGGTTGGCCTCGTTCACCAGGTTCACCTCGCCCAGGCTCATCGCCTCGAGACGGGTGGTGAGATCGAGCGCCGGATTGAGGGTGATGGTCACTATGTCCATCAGTGTGCCCCCTCGCCCAGCCCGGCCGCAATGGCGGCGCCTATGCCCTTGAGCGCCGCTTCGGCATCCGGGCCTTCGACACGAAACGCCAGACGGTGCCCGCACTTGACGCCCAGACCGATGACCTTCATCAGGCTCTTGGCGGAGACCGCTTCGCCGCTGCCATCCAGATTCGCCACGCGAATATCGGATTCATACTCTTTGGCCACCTTGACCAGCATGGCGCCCGGACGGGCGTGCAACCCATGGGGGTTGATGATGGTGAAGGTGTCGGACAGACCGCTCGCCGGCCCCGCTTGCAGCATGGCCAGCCCCTCGCCGCCTGCCAGCGTGGCCAGCTGACCGGCAGCAGCCAGTTTGGCCAGATTGTCGAGCTGCGCCAGATGGCCGCTATCTGCGGCGCACAGCAGCAGCAGGGCGCTGACCGGTTGTTCCCCTGCGCTCAGCGCAGTGCTCGGGGTGGCCAGCACCCAGCCGGTCTGGGCTGCTTGTGCCCGCGCCAGCCAGATGCCCTCGCCCAGGTAGGCGGGTTCACTTGCCAGCAGGGCGCTCACCATGGCGGCATCGCCCCAGCCGGCGGATTTGGCGCGGGCGGCTGCGCCCAGCAGCAGCTGGTCGCGATCGTCGGCCGGGAAGTCGGCCAGGGCCAGGAACTGCACCTCTTTGGGCGCCGTCGCACCGGTCAGGATATTGATGATGGTGTCGGCATCGGTGGCCTCTTTCAATTGCACCGCCGCCTGCTCGTCACCCAGCACGTGGGTAAGCTGGCGCAAAATACCCAGATGCTCGTCGGATTTGGCGGCGATGCCGATGGCGACGTAGGCGATCTGCCCCTCATCCCACTCGATCCCCTGCGGGAACTGGGCCACCATGACGCCGGTGTTCTTCACCAGATGCCGGGTGTCAGTGGTGCCGTGGGGAATGGCGATGCCGCTGCCAAGATAGGTGGCGTGCTGCGCTTCACGCGCCAGCATGCCATCTACATATCCCGCTTCCACCAGACCGGCTTCGGTCAGTTTGCCTGCCAACAGGGCAATGGCCTCGGCCTTGGTTGCCACCGACTGCCCCAGCAGGATCTGCTGTCGCGCCAACTTCAACATAGAGATTCTCCATCAGGTGCCGGGCGGCCTGACCGTACCGGCTCATCAAACATAACCATTCGTACCACTCGCCTGCTGACAATAGACCGGATTGCATCCCTTCGCGGGTCATACCCGGTTTTTATGCCCGACCATCGATTGTCTGCTGACAAGCTGAATCGTTTCACTTACACTCAGACTGAATCGTTTCAGCGAATTGATCAAGTACCCACAAAGAGTGCTTTTCAATGATATGATCCCGCGCACACTTTTCGGTGCCCTCACCAGGCAGTGCCCGTGGGCCTTGCAACTCAAACAGAGCCAACATGATGAAACTGGATGAAATCGCCGCCCTCGCCGGTGTCTCGCGCACTACGGCCAGCTATGTGATCAATGGCAAGGCCGACCAATACCGCATCAGCCAGGCCACCCGCGACAAGGTGATGGCGGTGGTCACCGCCCACAACTACCAGCCGGACAGCCGCGCCGCCTCCCTGCGCGGTGGCCAGACCAAGACCCTGGGCTTCATCCTGCCCGACCTGGAGAACGCCAGTTACGCCAAGCTCGCCAAACGGCTGGAGCAAGGAGCGCGGGTACAGGGTTATCAGCTGCTGATCGTCTGCTCGGAAGATGACCCCGCCACCGAGAAAGAGCTGGCCGAGATGCTGGCCAGCCGCCACGTGGACGCGCTGCTGGTGGCCAGTTGCCTGCCGCCCGAAGATCCCTTCTACCTCGGCCTGCAGACGCGCGGCATCCAGGTGCTCGCCATCGACCGGGCCATGGCGGCCGACAAGTTCGTCACCGTGGCCAGCGAAAACCAGAAGGCGAGCTGCGATCTCACCGCCTCCCTGCTCTCGCCAGCAATCAAACACATCGCCCTGATCACCGCACTACCGGCACTCACGATCAGCCGGGAACGCAAAGCGGGCTTCGAGCAGGCCGTCGCCAGCCACAGCACGGCTTGCCATCTGTGTGAAGGGGCCCACTTCTCCCGCGCCGAGGGCTACCGCCTGATCAAGACGCTGCATCAACAGCTCGGCCAGCTGCCCCAGGCACTGATAGCCACCTCCTACATCCTGATGGAGGGGGTGCTCGACTATCTGCTGGAACAGGAGACCGACATGAGCCGGCTGGCCATGGCCACCTTCGGCGACGATCGCCTGCTCGATTTTCTCCCCTTCGGCATCAACTCCCTGCCACAGCAGCACGATGCCCTCGCCAGCCAGGCGCTGGAGCTGGCCCTCAAGGCGATTGGCGGTGAATATCAGTGCGGGTTGCACTATGTGAGCCGTACCCTCAAACGCCGCCGCTGATACTCTCTGCATCGCGCGCCGCTGCGACCCGGTGCGCCGGGGCGCGTTTTTTCACCAGTCGAAGTGCACTCCTGTCATCTTTTATTTCCACTTATTCTGCCCACTCAGTACAAAATCCGCCTTTACACGCTTGTACCCAACATTTTAATTCGCTAAGTTGGCAACCATCTTTTACAACCAGCGGATTTTTCGTAACGATGGGTTCACTCCGATATTGCTAGCCTCCGGTCTCGACCCCGGAGGCGCCTTGCCAACACCTCATATGCCTGCTGCGCACGGCGCAGTTTCTCGATTCGGATGGACACCATGAATACCAAAACCCTGGGATGTACCCTGTTGATTGCCGGCACCACCATAGGCGCCGGCATGCTGGCCCTGCCGCTGGCCTCCTCCTCCCTTGGCGGACCCGCCACCCTGCTGCTGATGATCGGTCTCTGGGGCCTGATGGCCTTTACCGCCATGCTGCAGGTGGAAGCGAGCCTCAACACCGGCAAGTGGTACCTGCACCAACTGGCGGATCACCTGCTCGGCCCCTGGGGCAAACGCATTGCCTCCTTCTGCATCCTGATGCTGTTCTACTCGCTGGCCTCCGCCTACATCAGCGGCGGTAGCAGCCTGCTGGCCCAGGCGCTGGCCGATGCCGGCCTGCCCCTCAGCCAGGAGCAGGCGGCCTGGGCCTTTACCCTGCTGTTTGGCGGCATGGTCTGCGTCGGCACCAAACAGGTGGATTACCTCAACCGACTGATGTTCACCGTCAAGCTGGTGATCATGGTGGCCGTCCTCGGGCTGCTGCTGCCGCGCGCCGAGGGACAGCACCTGCTCTCCATGCCGCTCGGTCAGGGCTTGTTGCTGGCAGGCCTGCCGGTCATCTTCACCTCGTTCGGTTTTCACGGCTCCATCCCGAGCGTGATGCTCTACCTGGGGGACTGCCCCAAGCAGCTGCGCCGGGTCTTCGTGTGGGGCTCCGCCCTGCCACTCATCCTGTATGTACTGTGGCAAGTGGCCATCCTGGGGCTGCTCGGTCAACAATCCCTGATCCAGACCGGCGGGGCGCTGGACAGCCTTTTGGCCAACGTCAGCAATCTGGTGAGCTGGCCCGCCTTCAACCAGGCGATGCATCTGTTCGCCGATCTGGCGCTGGCCACCTCCTTCCTCGGGGTGACGCTGGGACTGTTCGACTTCATGGCCAAGGTGACCCGCCGCAAGGACAACTGGCAGGGCCGCACCCAGACCGGCCTCATCACCTTTGTGCCGCCCCTGCTGTTTGCCCTCTACTTCCCGCAGGGCTTCATCATGGCGCTCGGCTACGCCGCCATCGCGCTGGCGGTGCTGGCTGTGCTGCTGCCGGTGGCCCTGGTGTGGCAGAGCCGCAAGCAAACCGAGACGCACCACTACCGCGCCCCGGGTGGCGTGCTGGCCCTGGGCCTTGCCGGCGCCATGGGGGTGCTGATCGTCGGGGTGCAGATAAGCGTCAGCATGGGATTGCTGCCCGCACTCTAAGCCAGAATCGGTATTGCATGCCCCAATAGCAAAAGCACAAAAGCCCCGCCAACCCAGTTGGCGGGGCTTTTTCTATGCCATCGGTACATGCCATCGATATAAAGGGGTCCGCTGGCGCGGTGATCATCTCCCTGATGCACCACGCGTTCATATATGCACCATATATCGACATTCTGTATATATGTGAACAATTCTTGTACACTGATAACAGATCGCCTTTTTGGCAACAGAACACACGCTCAATCCCGCAAGGAGCCTGACATGGTCGCAACCGCACACGTGCAACGGCAAGATGACGCCGTTGATCCCAGCAAGGCGCTGCCGGTGGTGTTTCGCATCCTGGACAAATGGCAGTGCAACACAGATGAACAGTTGCGACTGCTCGGCATCTCTTCCCGTTCAACCTTGAACAAGTACAAAGAGTCCCACGGCGGGATCAGACTGAGTGCGGATCAGCAGGAGCGAATGAGCTACCTGCTCAACATTCACAAGAGCCTGCGGGTGCTGTTCAGCGCGGACGAGAGTATCTATGGCTGGGTACGCAAGTCCAACAGCCACCCCTTCTTCGCCGGCCGCAGCGCCATGGAGGTGATGCAGGGTGGCCGCGTGGCCGATCTCTATGAGGTCGCTACCCGCCTGCACGCCTGGCGCGGAGGCATGGCCTGATGCAGACTCCCCCGCAGCGTGCATTCAAGGACGAGTCCGCCTACCGGATCATCCCGAGCCGCTACCCCACCATCTGCATCTATGAGGATGTGGCCAACGCCGACGAACTGGAGGCGGTCTGGGCCATCGAGGCATTGACCAACGACAGGCTGAGGGAAGAGGCCGGCGAGCTGACGCGAGTACCGAAAGCAGACTGGCTGGTGGGCTTGGCTGGCGGCAGCCATGTGATGGCCGCCTTCACCCACCTCAATCCGGAGGGGGCCCGCTTCACCACCGGTGATTTTGGCGGTTATTACTGCGCCCCCAGTCTCGACACCGCCATCAAGGAGACGGTCTACCACCAGGAGCGCGTCTTCGGCTACACCCGTGAACCCGCCCAGAAGGTGCAGATGCGGGTGATCCATGCCGAGTTCAGCGCCAGCCTGGTCGACATTACCGGCGAGGCCTTTCTCGCCACACCGCTCTACCATGCGACCGACTACGGATATTCCCAGGCCTTCGCCCGCGAGCAGAAAGCCCTGGATGTGGACGGCATCTGTTACCGCTCGGTGCGCCACAGCGGCCACGACTGCTACCTGCTCTATCGCCCACGCCTGGTCAGCCGCGTTCATCAGCCCCGCCATCTGGAGTACCACTGGAACGGCAGCGCCATCGCCAACGTGCTGCAAATCACCCTCTATGGCGAGTGACCGGCACTGCCCGCCTCACTCGGCCGACTCCCGGATATAGAAAAGCCCCGCCAGAGTGGCGGGGCTTTTTACATCAACCGAGCGAGGGAGCGGGCTCCCTGGCCGCTTACTGGTTGTGGGTAGCGCGACGGGGACGACGAGCCTGAGCCGGTTTGCCGGCACCGCCTTCCGGACGCTGACCGCCCTGAGGCTTGGGTTTGCCACCGTTGCCGGAGCGGTTACCGCCGCCATTGCCACCATTGGCAGAGCGACCGGCACCCTGACGCTGGCCTTGACCTTGCGGGCGCGGCGCACGGCGCTGCTCGCTCGGATCGCGCGGCTCTTTGCGCAGCGGCGCACCGATGCCACGGGCGATGTTGTCCAAGGTCTCGCGGGAGGCTTCAAAACCGGCCACCTGCTCGCACGGAATGTTCTGCTTGGTCAGCCGCTCGATGGCCTTGATGAGCTTGCCTTCATCGGCCGCGACCAGGGAGATGGCATGACCGGCGGCGCCGGCACGGCCGGTACGACCGATGCGGTGCACGTAGTCTTCCGCCACGTTCGGCAGCTCGAAGTTGACTACCTGCGGCAGCTTGTCGATGTCCAGACCACGGGCGGCAATGTCGGTCGCCACCAGCACCTTGACGCTGCCATCCTTGAAACCGGCCAGGGCGCGGGTACGGGCCCCCTGGCTCTTGTTGCCGTGGATGGCGGCGGCGCTGACGCCGTTCTTGTCGAGGGTCTCGGCGACGCGGTTGGCCATGTGCTTGGTACGGGTGAACACCAGCACCTGCTGCCAGTTGTTGCTGGTGACCAGGTGGCTCAGCAGGGCAATCTTGTTGGCCTTGTCACAGGGGTGCACCAGCTGCTCGATACGCTCGGCGGTGCTGTTGCGCGGGGCGACTTCGATCACCGCCGGGTTGTCCAGCAGGCCGGTGGCCAGCTCGCGGATCTCGTCGGCGAAGGTGGCCGAGAACAGCAGGTTCTGGCGCTTCTTCGGCAGCAGGGCCAGGATGCGGCGGATGTCGCGGATAAAGCCCATGTCGAGCATGCGATCCGCTTCGTCCAGCACCAGGATTTCCACTTCGTCGAACTTGACGGCGTTCTGGTTGTACAGATCCATCAGGCGGCCCGGGCAGGCCACCAGCACGTCCAGACCACGGCGGGTGGCCATCATCTGCGGGTTGATGCTCACGCCGCCAAATACCACGTGGCTGCGGATCGGCAGGTGTTTGCCGTAGTTGCGCACGCTCTCGCCCACCTGGGCGGCCAGCTCGCGAGTCGGGGTCAGCACCAGGGCACGGATGCGATTCGGGGAGACCTTGCGCTTGCTTTCAGTCAGACGCTGCAGCATCGGCAGGGTAAAACCTGCGGTCTTGCCGGTCCCGGTCTGGGCGGCGGCCATCAGATCACGGCCAGCCAGTACCGCCGGGATCGCTTGTTGCTGAATGGGAGACGGGGTGTCGTAGCCTTGCTCGGCAACGGCACGCAACAAGGGTTCGGCCAGACCGAGGGAAGTAAAACTCATAGTTACCTGCTAGGGATAGGGGCGCCGACAATCCGGGATGGGGCTCCTCTGCTGAGCCGATGCCATCTCGCCAGACTCGGGCCTGTTGAGAACACAACGATTTCCCCGGGGAGCAGAGCAAAGGGGAAAGAATAGGGGCGCAGTCTAACGGAGTTATTGAGGAGAAACGAGAAAAATGTGACGTTCCTCCCAGCATGTTTGCCAAAAGCAGGTCACCGTCCCGCCCGGAAAAGCCGCTCAAGAACTCATTCGAATCAGGCTATGCTTGATGCCAGATAACGGCGATACCGCCGCATCCGTCCTGTACAAGGAGGTTCAGGTTCATGCGTGTTCATCTTCTGTCAGCCGCCCCTGGCTGGCTCTTGCTCTCCCTGCTGGCGATTGGGCTCTCTCTGCCGCTGCAAGCCAAGCCCAGGCTATCGGTGGCCTGGAGCCACTGGCCCCCGTTCAGTTACATCAATCCCCAGGGGACGCTGGATGGGCTGGACGTCACCCTGACCCGCCAGATCTTGAGCCAGGCGGGGCTGGAATCTCACTTTCGCAACCTGCCCTGGGCCAGGGCCATCCATCTGCTCGAACAGCAACAGTTGGACGTGGCCATGGGGGCGCTCGATACGCCGGAGCGGCGTGCCTTTGCCCGCTTCTCGGTGCCCTATCGGCGCAGTACCTTCGTGCTGCTGAGCAACAACCCCATCCCGGGCCAGCGTGATCCTTGGCTGGCGGTGTCAGACCTGCCGCAGCTTTGCCAGCAAAGCCAGCTGCGCCTTGGCAAGCTGCGCGGCACTCGCCCCATCCAGCTGATGGAAGCGTGCCCCGCCCTCAAGAACGCGAGCGAATACAACGCCGATGACCGACTGGTCGATCTGTTGCTGGCTCGCCGGCTGGACGGCGTCATCATGGAGTGGCAATACGCCCGCTACCGGCTGCAACAGCTGGGGGCTGACAGCTTTATCCGCTGTCAGTTGCTGCTCCACCACCAACCGGTCAGCCTGATGTTTGCCAACTCGGCCGTCACCGATGCGCAGCTCGCCCGGGTCAATGGGGTGATTGCCGGCCTGCCCCCACCCGGCCGTGACGTGGCGCCTCCCCCCTGCCGGCTCGACAACCCGGCGGCTGAGCAGGTGGCGCCCGGTCAGTGATCCAGCGCGATGAAGGCCCATGAAAAAGGCGACCCTGAGGTCGCCTTTTGACTGTGACTGCGTCTGTACCACTCGATCAGCCGAGCAGTAAACAGGCCGATCAGCGCAGTTGCGGGGTATGGGTCAACACTCCCTGGTTCTGGGCACGGTGGCGCAGCAGGTGATCCATCAGTACCAGTGCCAGCATCGCCTCGGCGATGGGCACGGCACGAATGCCGACGCAAGGATCATGGCGCCCCTTGGTGATCATCTCGGTGGCCTCGCCCTCGGTGGTGATGGTCTTGCCCGGAACCGTGATGCTGGAGGTGGGCTTTAAGCCTAAGCTCACCACGATATCCTGACCCGACGAGATGCCGCCCAGAATGCCGCCCGCATGGTTGCTGGCAAAGCCAGCCGGGGTCATCTCGTCGCGGTGCTCGGAGCCTTTTTGCTCCACCACCGCGAACCCGTCACCGATCTCCACCCCTTTCACCGCATTGATGCCCATCATGGCATGGGCGATGTCGGCGTCGAGGCGATCGAACACCGGCTCACCGAGGCCCACCGGCACATTGCTGGCGATGACCTGCACCTTGGCACCGATGCTGTTGCCCTCTTTTTTCAGGTCGCGCATGTATTGATCGAGCGCTTCCAGCTTGCCCGCATCGGGGAAGAAGAAGGGATTCTGCTCGATCTGCGCCGCGTCGAAGGCTTCTGCCTTGATGGGGCCGAGCTGGGAGAGAAAGCCGGTTATCTCGATACCGTGCACCTGCTTCAGGTACTTCTTGGCAATGGCCCCCGCCGCCACCCGCATCGCGGTTTCACGGGCGGAGGAGCGACCGCCGCCACGATAGTCGCGCTGGCCGTACTTCTGGTGATAGGTGTAATCGGCGTGGCCCGGACGGAACAAGTCCTTGATGTCGGAGTAGTCCTTGGAGCGCTGATCGGTGTTCTCGATCAAGAGCCCGATGGAGGTGCCGGTGGTCTTGCCCTCGAATACCCCGGAGAGGATCTTCACCTCGTCCGGCTCGCGGCGCGGCGTGGTGTAGCGGGAGGTACCGGGCTTGCGCCGGTCCAGATCCCCCTGCAGATCCGCTTCGCTGATCTCCAGTCCCGGCGGGCAGCCGTCGACCACGGCGCCCAGCGCCAGGCCGTGACTCTCGCCGAAGGTCGTCACACGAAAGAGTTGGCCGAAACTGTTCCCTGCCATGAGTGCTCCTGCTTAGCTCTTGTAAATCGCGAAATAGTCCTGGTATTGCACCAGATCGGCACGGCTCATCACGAACACGCCGTGACCGCCGTTCTCGAACTCGACCCAGGTAAAGGGCACGTCCGGGAACTGGGCTTCCAGATGGATCATGCTGTTGCCCACCTCGACCACCAGCACGCCATCCTCTTTGAGGAAATCGGCGGCATTGGCCAGCAGGCGCTTGGTGAGCTTGAGGCCATCGGAGCCGGAGGCCAGCGCCAGCTCGGGTTCGTGACGAAACTCGTCCGGCAGATCCGACATGTCTTCGGAATCCACGTAGGGCGGGTTGGAGACGATGAGATCGTACTTGTCGCCCACCGGCAGATCGCGGAACAGATCGGAGCGGATCGGGATGACCTGCTGCTCCAGCCCGTGATCGTTGATGTTGCGCTCGGCCACGTTGAGAGCATCGACGCTGATGTCGATGGCATCCACTTCGGCTTGTGGGAACTCGTGGGCCATGATGATGGCGATGCAGCCGGAGCCAGTACACAAGTCCATGATCCGGGTCGGTTCATGCTTGAGGAAAGGGGCGAAGCGGTTGGCCACCATCTCGGCGATGGGGGAACGGGGAATGAGCACCCGCTCGTCCACGTAGAACTCCCAACCGGCATACCAGGCCTTGTTGGTCAGGTAGGCGGCCGGTACCCGCTCCTGCACGCGGCGGATGATGAGCTCGGCGATGCGGTGCCGTTCGCTGGTGGTCAGACGGGAGTGGCGCATACCCGGATCCACGTCCGGCGGCAGATGTAGCGCGGGCAGTACCAGCTGCACGGCTTCATCCCAGGCGTTGTCGGTACCATGTCCGTAGAAGATCCCGGCGTCGTTGAAACGACTCATGGCCCAGCGCAACATGTCCTGGATGGTGTGCATCTCGGCAACCACCTCATCGATAAATATCTTGTCCAAATCCACCTCCAAGTCGAGTAATATCCGGCCCGAGAATTCTATACAGCGAGCAAGACGAGTACCTGATGAAAAAAACGCCCTCACCGACAGACGAGGAAACCCAGCTGTTCCGCGATGCGATAAAAGGTACCCGGAAAATCAAGCAAGATACCATAAGGGCCGACCTGCGCCCGGTCAAGCAGAAACGCGAACTGCGTGAGAGCCGCGAAAAGCTTGGGGTTGACCACTATTTCAGCGACGAGTATCAGCCCCATCTGGAGGAGGATGGCCCGACCCGTTACGTGCGCGAAGATGTGTCAAAATTCGAGCTGAAAAAGCTCAAGCGCGGCAGCTATCCGCCCGAGATCTACCTCGACCTGCACGGCATGAACCAGCAGCAGGCCAAACAGGAGCTGGCGGCCCTGCTGACCCTCTGCCAAAAAGAGAACATTCACGTCGCCTCAGTGATGCACGGCATCGGCAAACATATCCTCAAGCAGCGCATTCCAAGCTGGCTGGCCCAGCACCCCAACGTGCAGGCGTTCCATCAGGCCCCCCGCGAGTGGGGCGGCGACAGCGCCATCCTGGTGCTGCTGGATATCGAGGAGTAGCCCTCGTCCTCTGGCATGCTCTGGCGTACGTGCAGAGCGGCATAAAAAAACCACCGCGACCTGGCGGTGGTTTTTTTATGGACGCAGGCTCCTCCCCTAGCCTGCCGCTTCCACATAACGCTTGAAGTTGTCGAGGATCCCCTGCCAGCCCGCCTGCTGCTGGGCCGGGGTGTGGCTCGTCTCAGCATCGAAGGTTTCCTGCACCCAGGTGCCGCCCGGCTCGCTCGCAAACTGCACATCCACCTCGCGCCCGTCATCCATCACGAACGAGAGACGGGTCGGCGCCTCCACCCGGGTAAAGGTGCCGGTGAAATCAAAACCGGCGCTGCCATCCTTGGCGGCCATGTGATGGCAAAAACGCCCGCCTACCACCAAGTCGACCCGACTGCCGGTGGTGTGCCAGTCGCTGGAGGCCGCATTCCATCTGGCGATGCAGTCCGGATCGTTCCAGGCCCACCAGACGGCCTCTATCTCCTGCTCGATATGTGCCTCGATGCTGATCTTCATGACGCGCTCCGTGCCAGTTTGCTGTGGGAAGACTGGCCTGCCGGCCAGCTCGCTTGCAGATGCCAGCAAGTAAAGCCCAGCCGATGGCGTCGAGCCAGTCCATCTGGCGGGGCTGACCACCGCCAACCCAGTGGCAAAGCGTTGCTTCTGCCTGCAGACCAAGGATCAAAAACGGCCGCACTATACTGAATATCAATACCTTATTCGCCATGGAGGTTGCATGTTCACACAGGGTTCCCATGCCGACATCAAGTCGTCTCTCGATGCCATCGGTGCCGCCGTTGCGGTGTTTTCCCTCGACGACGACGATCGCTTTACCCTGGTCTCCGCCAACGACACCTTTGCCCAGGCCTTCGAGCTGGACGTGCTCGGCAGCATCGGCAAGCGCCTGAACGAAATGTTTCCCCGCTACATCACCGGCAGCATAGAGCAGCCGATGCACGAGTGCGTGAGCCAGCAGACGGGGCTCGAGAGCGAGCTGCCCATCGACACCCTGTCGCGCACCAGCTGGTGGCGTTTCGTCATCTCCCCCATCATTCCCGAGCAGTCCCGCATCACCCGCATCATGGTCACCGCCATCGACATCACCGCCAAAAAGCAGCTGGAGGAGGCGCTCAAGATGAGCCGCAAGCGCTTCGAGGCGGTGGTCAACTCCGCCTACGACGGCATCATCAGCGTCAACAGCGAGTCGCGCATCGAACTTATCAACACCGCTGCCTGCGAGATGTTCGGGGTGGACGAAAGCTACCTCGGCAAACGGCTGGAGACCCTGCTGCCCCAGCGCTTTCGGGCCAACCACGACGGCTACTTCAAGGCCTTCAGCAACTCCCCCATCAACTCGCGCCCCATGCATGCCCGCGCCTCCGTGATGGGGCTGCGCCGCGACGGCAGCGAATTTCCGCTGGAAGTTACCATTGCCAAGATCAACCTGGGTCAGACCACCGAGATGACCGCCATCCTGCGAGATATCTCGGAGCGGGCCCGGCTGGTGGAGGAGCTCAAGGTGGCGGCCACCACGGATCCCCTCACCGGGATCGCCAACCGGCGCCGCTTCGACGAGCTGGTCAAGCTGGAGATGCAGCGCTGTCAGCGCTTCGGTCACACCATGAGCCTGCTGCTGATCGACATCGATCACTTCAAGCAGATCAACGACACCTATGGCCACCAGCAAGGGGATCAGGCCATTCTCAGCCTAGTCAGACGGGTCGCCAAACAGCTGCGGGAGGTGGACATGTTGGGCCGCTGGGGCGGCGAGGAGTTCATCGTGCTGCTGCCGGAAACCTCGCTGGAGCTGGCCTGGGCCAGTGCGGAGCGGATCCGCCTCGCCGTCGAGTCGCAGTTGCATCAGCTGGGCGCAGGCACCGAGGTGCCGCTCACCATCAGCATCGGCATCAGTGCCAGCCTGGGCCCGCAGGATACGGTGGAACGCATGGTGCGCCGGGCCGATACCGCTCTTTATCTGGCCAAGAAACAGGGGCGCAACTGCTCAAGAAAGGCACTGCCAGATTCCCCCTGACAGGTAATACATGCCAGGCCTGAGAAACGCTCAGCAGGCCTGGCACCTTTGTCTCAATTCAAGGCCGCGGCGCCATGTTCACTGCCCGGCCGGGCAAAGAAACCCAGCGGCCCGCCAGCGTCGCCACATGCCAGCGACACCTCCAGCACGGCCCCGTTGGCCAGCTGCCACTCGAAGAAGTCGTCAAATCCCGCCACGGTCAGCGCTCGGATCACCTTGGCCACCACGCCGTGCGCCACCAGCAACACCCGTTCCTGACGGCCGCTCTGCGCCAGTTCCGCCAGTCCCTGCCCGACCCGGGCAATGACTGCGTCCAGCGACTCGCCGCCAGGTGGCGCCTCGGCCCAGCGCCGGGTGATGTTGCGTGCCCACAGCGCAGGGTAACGCTCCCTCGCCTCTTGCTGGGTCAGTCCCTCGAACACCCCGACATGGCGCTCACGAAAAGCGGGGACGAGCGTCACCGGCAACCCCAGCTCGTCCGCCACCAGGGCCGCGCTTTGCCGTGCCCGCAGCAAGGGGGAGCTCAGCAGCCGCTGAAACGGAGCCTGCGCCAAGGCCAGTGCCCTTGCCTGCGCTCTGATCTGGACCACCCCAGTGTCGCTCAAACCGATATCCAGCGCCCCCTGATAGCGCCCCTCGGCATTGGCCGGGGTTTGCCCGTGGCGCATGACTACCAATGTGGCCCGATCCTGGTCATCGTCATTTATTGACTCTGCCATCACGACTTTCCCTTGGAGTAACGTGGAAAGGTATCAGCAAGCGGCATCCAAGAAAGCTGCCGATCGGTGTGAATATGATAGGTTGGCCTCACCTCCTCTGGATGATCGAGTGAAGTGATACTCAGCGTCAGATAATCGGGGTACTCGAGACTGCGATAGCTCAATGTCGCTCCACAGTTGGGGCAAAATCCACGCCGGACCTTATCCGACGAGGCATATTCTGTCGGAGCTCCTTTTAGCCAGTTCACTTCAAGGGTATGAAAATCCATCCAAGCACCGACCGGTGCTCCAGTGGTGCGCTGACAATCTCGACAGTGGCAAAAATCGGCTGCAAAGGGCAAAGCCGACAACACATACCTGATATGTCCACAGTGACATCCGCCTTCCATTACAACTCCTTATGTCAATAATTTCGAGTTCACCTTCCCTGCTGGTTCATCACGGCTTGGGCGCAAATTGATCGAACACCTGCTGACCGGTCAGGGTCGGTGTCTCGTTTTTCAACTCGTAGAAGTCCGGCTTTTCATCGATGAAGATCTGGCTCGCCAGCTGGAAGGATTCGCTCTGAAACAGGCCGGCCGGCACTATGTACTCATCCGTCGGCAACAGGTGATAGAAAAGGTGGGTACCGCAGGTGGGGCAAAATCCTCGCTCCGCCCACTCCGAGGAGCGATAGGCCACCGGGGTGAGCCCGCGAAAGCGCACCTCCTTGCCACAGTGCACCGCAAACAGGGGGCCGCCCGACCAGCGCCGACAGGTGCTGCAGTGACACATCCCCACCTCCTTATTATCGCCGGCCGAGACCTCAATCCCGCCGCACAGACAATGTCCTTTCATCACTCCTCCTTGCCTCTTGTTGTCGCTTGCCGTCGCTGACGTGGCTGCGCCATCGCCGCCACTGCCGGATCAGATGAGTACCATGTTGCGCCCTCGTCGGCCACCGCCCTCATCACAAAACCGGCTGCTAGATGACTCACGAGGCCGGCAGCCAACGCTCCTGCAATGCAATCCGGTTGCCTTCCAAGTCCTGAAACTCGGCCACCTTGATGCCCTCCCCAACCTGAGTCACCGGATAGAGCTGCCGGGCACCGGCCGCTTGGGCCCTCGCCATCACCCGCTCAATCTCGCTGACCGCAAGATAGATCCGCGTGCCGTCGATACTGGGCACATAGCTCTCCCCTTTGGCCAAGGCGCCGGAGCAACCCTCTACCCCTTCTGTCAGCGGGAACAGCGCCATCTCGTTGCCATCAATCTGCGTCAATTCAAACTCGATGCCAAACACACGGCGGTAAAACGCCGTGGCACGCGCCATATCCGTCACCGGGATTTCAAAATGCATGGCGATATTGAACATGAAGTCTCCTCTGATTTTCACTCATCGGCACAGTGATACCTCATTGCAGGGTGATGGCCAATGCTTTTTAACCGCTGGATATACCTGCTTCGATAAAAATGAATATTCTGGTGATGGGTGCCTGGCGAAAAAAGGAGGCAGCGCAATAACACCTGGCAGTCACCAATGTCGGCCCTCATAAATACTATTGGATGGCACACAGCCCAGGTCAAAAATAGGACAGGCGAGATATTTCCCACTGTCCCCCCTCACTCATTGTTGTCTGATATTTTTACCCCCGAGCACGCTTATACACTGATAAACATCCAGCACCGCAACCTACCCCATCCAATTAGACACTGGTTTTATTTTCCAAGGCCGGATATCGAAAAGGGGGACAATATGTCCCCCGACTTGGCAAGAGAGGTGTTATCCATTGCCGAGTTTATTGATACCAGCCGCTTTATGCTATTTCGCCGGCACCAGCACCCAGGGATCTCCCTTGCCCGGTTCATTGCCCTGGGTCCACCACTTGGCCTGATAGATGGCGCCCTTGTAGCTCACCTTGTTGCCCACCGTGTAGACCTTGCTGGCGCTCCAGGCGGCCACATCCCCCACGGGAGGATCGGTCGGATCAACCGGCGCAGGATCCAGCTTGGCCACTACCCGCACCTTGGGCCAGTTGGCGTGGGAGCCGTAGAAGTTGGTCACGCACTTCTCGTAATCCCCCGGCACCAGTGCCGAGTAGGCGGTCTGGAACCCCACCAGCTCACATTCGAACGAGTAGCCGCCGGGCCGATCCGGATAGTATTTCCAGTTGCCGTCCCAGTTGGTGTAGAGCACGTCGGTGGCGCCGTTAAGGTTGAGGCTGCCATAGGGGGTCTGCTGCCAGCAGGTGTTCTTCTCGTCGGCCTTGACGGGGATCTGATAGTGCTCGGCGAGCCCTTCCCAGTAGCGAATGCGGTTGACCGGCTGGCCCTTGTTCTTGTTCTGCTCGCCGCACTCGATGCCGCCATTGATGACGTTGATGGTGGTACCAAAGCCGTAGCCGATACCGGCGGCGATCTCGCGCTGGGAGGGCACCCAAGTGCGATCAATCACGTGCAGCATGGCGGGTTTGGGTGCCTGCGGGGTCAGGAAGAACCAGATGGCGGAGGCGAGGTTGAGCCAGGAGTCGGCCACCAACCCGGGGTTGTTGAGCAACACGGACGCATCGCCGTCAAACATCGCCTCGGAGAAGGCGCCGTAGTTGAAGTGATAGGAGAGCTGCTTGGCGCCGCGGCCGAAATAGCCCTGGCCTGTGCTGCAGGGCCACTTCTTGTTCTGCCAGTCGTTCTGGCCGCAACCGGTGGTGTAGCCGGTCTGCCCCTCCGACCAGCCCATCTCGCGCACGTGCACCAGCGCCTGCTGCCACTCCTCCAGCGCCAGCGGGTTGTCGGAGACATTCTCCTTGGCGATGTGACCGCCGGTTTCCTGGGCGAAATGGGCAAAGGCGGTGATGATGGATTTTTTGCAGATGGCATCGGCATCGCGGCCATCGGTATATTCGCCGCAAAAAGCCGGGAATTTCCCGACCGCCCGCAAGAAGCGCTCATAGGTATATTCCGGCGCCGCCATCTGGGTTAAATAATCCCAATCCGATTCGGTGAATACCCGCTCGACCCGTTTGACGTTATCCGGATTGCTGGCCGCCCTTGGCTTTATGGCATCGACAATGGTATTGGAACGTGTCGCCAACGCCTTTGCCCAAATCCCGTACATGGGATTGGCCGTCTTGGTTTTTTCAACCGCCGCCAGATCCGGGGCGGCAATGACATATCCACCGGCATTTTTCGGGTCGGGTTGAATATTCATGGCATAACTTGGCAATGCGCAGGCAGCCGCAACCAGCCAGGCACAATGTGTAGGCTTGAACATAACAGACAGTCCTTATGTCAGAATAACGTCGGGATAAGAGTCGCCTCGAGAATAATCCTACAGGCCACTAAATTCACGATGAAAATTAAGAATATTGCCGGAACTGTGAGCCAATTCACTCTGCCGGTTGGCGAGCATAAAATGCATTGTGCAGCGATGTGATGGCGAGCCTTTCGGTTATATGAAAATAAACCGAAGAAAAATGAGAAAAGAGCGGTCACGCCGCTCTTTCAACGACACGATCCCATCAACGGGAAGCACCAAAGGGCAAACCACACAGCGCTGCAACAGGCCTCGCCGCGACGAAGCACGCCGCTTATCCGTGCCGTGCTCGCACCGCGCGGATCAGGATATTGCGGGGGGTCATGGGCTTGTCGCAAAACTCGCCCACCTCCACCCGGTAGCCCTGCTCTTGCAGGAAGAGGGCGCGATCCAGCACCAGCCAGAGTTCCAGCGGACGACGAAACAGGTGACGCACCAGCTCCATGCGGGCGACATCGCCATAGCGCGCCTCCCCTTTTGCCAGAAACCCGGCGTAGTCGAGGCCGGCCGGCAACACCAGTCCCTTTCGCTCGGCGGCCCAGCCACAGAAATCCTCGAAGGTGCCGGTCAGCAGGCTCTTTTGCATGTTGGGCACCGGCAGATACTCATCCACCCCGCGCACCTGGCGCTGCAGGCAATCAAAGGCCAGCCGCCAGGCCACCTCCTGCTCGCGCAGGCGGGCGATGCGGGCGCCGCCGGTGACCGTCTCTTGCAGCGGCAACTTCAGATCGCTCTTGGCAAGCTGCAGCACACTGGCCTTGGCCGGACCGGAGAGCGGGCGGTAGTGGCTGGTGCGGATCAGGTGATAACAGCAGGGGGAGAGGGTCACCCCCTCGGCACCGCGCGCCGCCACCTGTTCAATCAGATGAGTGTGCAGCTCGCCGCAGGCGTGCAGCGCCATGGCGTGATGGGCCGGGGCGATCAGCTGGGCCGTCTCATCGGCGAAGGCATCGGCACAGACAAATGTCATCCGGGCGCCGTCGCGAGCGGCCAGCTGGCGCCCCTCTTCGCACAGTGGCGCCTGCAGCTCCAGGCTCAGCACCTCGGCTTGACGGTGCAGGGAGACCAGCCGCCCCAGGTGACCCTTGCCCGCACACCACTCCAGATAGGGGCCGCGGTGCGCGGGCAGACAGGCAGTGAAGGCTTCAATCTGGGCCTGCTTGCGCCCCGGCATGTACATCGCCATTGTCCGCTCGCACGGGATGGGCTCGGCCGTCAGGGTCGGCAACGCACTCAGGGCATGCAGCCCTGCCCCTTGCGGGATCCAGGGGGCCAGCAGCTCGCACAGGGCAGGCATGTCGCCATCGAGCCGTTCAATCTCGGCCAGCGACAGGGCATTGAGCCGCTCAGCCAGCGCAGGCGCCGCCTTGGCAAAGGCAAGGTCCAGGTGGTGGTAGGGTTGGTATTGCCACCAGTGCCGGGCTTCGCTCAGCAGTCGATCCAGTTGTTGAAAACGTTGAGCCAGCACGCGCGCCCCTGTTCTGCCGTCAAAATGGAGGCTCATTCTAGCGATCCCGCGTCAAAAAGCACTCTCATCTATGCTGCGCCATCACAGCTGTCCCGCAGTCCTCCTGCGCCAACAGGTCCCAATGATGCCTCCGCTGGTCGACAGCAGGCCCGCGACCGGGCTTAGCCTGACAAAGAGCGGGGTTTTGTGGTATATTCCGCCCCTTCATTATCTTGGCCTGCCCATCGCGGGCCATTTTACCAACGTGAATGGAACCAAAACATGACCATCAATGCCATCCTGCAAGCGCGCGCGGGCGCCAAGTGTGAACTGTGCGGTGCCGAACAGGCGCTGACTGCCTTCGCGGTCCCCCACTCTCCGGCCAGCGATGATGATCACAGCGTTGCCCTGTGCGACACCTGCCGTGGCCAGCTGGAGCAGCCGGCGACCACAGTGGTCAACCACTGGCGTTGCCTGGGCGACAGCATGTGGAGCCAGGTACCTGCGGTACAGGTCATGGCGTGGCGCCAGCTGAAGAACCTCTCCGCTCAAGGCGAGGTCTGGGCCCAGGACATGCTGGACATGATGTACATGGAAGAAGAGACCAAAGCCTGGGCCGAAGCGGGCATGGCCAGCGACGATGACGACAGCGTGCCCACCGTCGACTCCAACGGCGCCGTATTGGTCGAAGGTGACTCGGTGACCCTGATCAAGGATCTGGACGTCAAGGGTGCGGGCTTCACCGCCAAGCGCGGCACCCTGGTGAAGGGCATCCGCCTCACCAACAACCCGCTGCACATCGAAGGCAAGGTCAACGGCGTGCAGATCGTGCTGGTCGCCGCCTACCTGAAAAAGGCTTGATCGCCCTCAGCCCTGCTAGCAAGAGCGCCCCGCGGGGCGCTTTTTTTGTGCCTGCCGATTGCCCGCCATCCCCCTCTTCTTGCCGCGGACCGTCGCGACACAAGGCCCTACGCCGGCATGCTGTCTGCCGTTATTTTGAGCGAAAAGTTGGTGTCATCAGCAACCCTGTGGCACTCTGGCGTTTCATGGACTGACCTACCCCCGACACCGCGAGTGTCATCACTGCAAAAGGAGCACACCAGATGGCCAAAGTCAGCAAGAAAGAGATCAAGCAGAAGATTGCCGCCCGCCTTGAAAAAATTGCCAAGCACGAGAGCAAGATCAAGAAGCTGAAAAAAGCCCTGAAATAAGGGCCGGCAGAACAAAAAAACCGCCTGATGGCGGTTTTTTTGTGGCGACATCAGTCGCAAGCTACGTTCAATGGCCATGCTTGCCATCCCCTGGCCAGTACCAATACCTCCTGCTCCAGCCACCGACCCTGTCCAATCAGATGCATAAGCGCCTCTGCCAGCGGATTGCCCTGCCCGCCGGTCTCAGGCTCAATGCTCCAGGGCGTCTTACCTCTGCTGATCAGTTGCCCCTCCAGACGCTGAGTCAGCGGGCGGGCATAGTGATGAACATACGCCACCAATGCGTCGGGCAACCAGAGCACCAAGGGGCGATGGAGGACATTGGCCAGTTCAGCAGCAATATCCAATCCCCGCTGATCCAGGTCGCCAAAGTGGGCCCAAGGAACAACCGCCGGCAGCAGCGGGATCACTTGCCGCGCCAGCCTGGTATTGCGGCCAGGCACATAAAGCAACAACTCCCCTGCTTGCAACGGGTAATCCACGAAGGCCCCCTTGTTCTCCACCGTGACTATCTGCTGCCCTTGCCACTCGATGTCCTGCAACTTGCAAAGACAACGCTCCGGCAAGACCAGCTCTCCCAATAGCGCCAACTGTGCCGTCATATCATGACGCTGGCCGCTCTTATCAATGAGTCGCAACGGGCTCATGGTACGCAGCCGGACCACCTCATCCTGTGTCAATGTTATCTCGATAGCATCATTATCTGGACCTATCCCGCTCTTGCTGTCCCCATACCAGAGGGCATGAAAACTGGCCTGGTTGAGGCTCGTAGGCAGGTCCCCCCCGAGAGCAAGTAAAGTGTCACGCCTGTTCGCCATCGTTGGCGCCACTTGCGCTAGCTGTCCGGTGAGATAAGCACGCCCGGCATCAGTCAGCACATGACGAGCGCCTCGCCCCACCGGCTTGATTCCGTCCACTGCCTGCAACAGGGTATGCAACTCACGGCCATGCCTGCTAGCAAGTGACTCCCCTTTCTCATTGGTACCCGCCAGCATGCGCACACACAAATCCTGTACCCTACGCTCATCAAACAGTGACATCTTTGCCTCCCCATTTCGGTGCCATATGGAAAAGAAGTAGAGTGGATTTTACTGCCCGCTGCCGTGACCCGACTCCCACCAAGGAAAGATCACGCTCCTAGCCTTTAGGCGCACTAGGTAGCCTTCTCGCCAAGAACCGCCGGCGCGTCACTGGCAAACTCGGGACAAACGGCGCAAGCTGGTTGTCATGCATGCCGCCCCGCTGCCGGGTGGGAGCAGGCCGGCGATACCTTCACAGGGGCTTTTCATGACGCAACCTACAGCACCGCAACCCGCCTCTTCCTGGCATCTTGCGGACATTCGCGAGCTGACCCGACTGTTCATTCAGGCCCTGCCTGCGACGATACAGCTCACCGAGGCCGTCCATCAGGCGGTATTGAGCGGCATGGGCTTCAAGGGGCGGGAGGAAGGAAAGACGGCGGGGATCACCGGGCTGGTTTACAAAGGAGTACATGGCGCCGCCAGCGCGCTGGGCAGCGGTATCCATGCCCTGCTTGCCCATCTGCCGCCAGCCCCGCCTTCGCAGCAAATTCCCGACACCCCCAGCCGCGCGGCCCTGCTCGCCACCCTCAATGGCGTGATGGGGGACAAGCTGGTCGAGAGTCACAATGCCCTGGCCACCCCCATGACCCTGCGTTATCTCGGCAAGCCCCTGAGCTGGCCGGCCCTGCCGGCGCCACTGCCCCCTCGCGCACGGGTGCTGCTGATGGTGCACGGGCTGTGCATGAACGATCTGCAGTGGCAGACCCGGCATCAGGATGCGCCGGTCAATCACGGTGAGATGCTGGCCAAGGCGCTCGGTTACATCCCCATCTATGTGCGCTACAACTCGGGCCTCTCCATCGTACAGAACGGTCACGCACTGGCCCGTCAGCTGGAACAACTGGCTACCCACTGGCCCGGCGGCCTTGGCGAGATCAGCGTGCTGGCCTACAGCATGGGCGGACTGGTGATCCGCAGCGCCTGTCACAGCGCCGACCTGGCCGCCCAGACCTGGCCGGCTCACCTTAAAAACCTGTTGTTCCTCGGTACACCCCATCATGGCGCACCGCTCGAATCTGCTGGCCACTGGCTGGAGCAACTGCTGCCGGCGACTGCCTACAGCGAGCCGTTCGTCAGGCTGGCACAGCTGCGCAGCGTCGGCATCAAGGATCTGCGCCACGGCAAGGTGATGGACTCATCCCCTGCCCAGAATCCCCCTTCTTCCCCCTTGACCGATCCTCGCCCCCCCTTGCCCCTGCCAAGCGGAGTGCACTGCTTTGCCATTGCGGCCACCACGGCAGCCAAACGCAGCGTGCTGGCAGATCGGTTGATTGGTGACGGTCTGGTGCCCCTGCGCAGTGCCCTTGGCCTGCATGACGAGGCACGCCACCAGCTGGCTTTTCTCCCCGCCCATACCATGATTGCCTATCGCACCAGCCACATGGCTCTGCTCGGCAGCCTGCAGGTGGCTCGCCAGCTGCTGCGCTGGCTACAGAGTGATCACCAGGAGCAGATCCCATCTGAGGAGCACGACCCGCAATAGGCCAAAGCGGCCGGTTTGCCCCGACATAAAGTAAAAAACCGCCAGCCGGCGGTTTTTTCATTGTCTGGCAGTCACATCAGGCGGGCGCGGCCAAATACGCGGATTGAGCTGCCGGGCTCGGGGGGGATCTCGGCATGCAGGTGCGACGCCATCCCCATATCCTCCCCTTGAAAGAGATCGATGATGCCGCCGTGGGGCCAGTGCAGATCCCGCAGGTAACCGGCAAAGGCCGCGGTGGCAGCGCCGGTGGCGGGATCCTCATACACGCCGCCATAGGCAAAGGGGTTGCGGGTATGAAACAGCTGCTCGCGGGCAGCATACGCCAGCAAGATGGTGACCAGCCCCTCTCGCTGCATCAGGGTTCGTCCTTCGGCCATCTGGTAGTGCATGGCCGCCAGGGCGGCGCGACTGTTGAGCGCAAGCACCAGGTGATCGGCGCCACCATGAATGAGGGCCGGGGGAATGCGGGGATCCAGATCTGCCTGGGTATAACCAAACAGCGCCAGCGCGGCGCTCACCAGTTCGGCAGGGGCTGGTTTGCTGCGAGTGGGGGGCGATTGCAGCGCCACCTGCCACTCCCCTTCCCCATCCAGCCAGCTCGATACCGAGATGGTGGCTTGATTGAGTTGCAGCTGATACTCGCCGGCGCCAACCCGGCGGGCCAGCGCCACCCCGAGGGCAATGGTGGCGTGCCCACAAAACGGCACCTCGGCGGCGGGAGAGAAATAGCGAACCCGCCATTGCCGCGGGCCAGCCTGCTCATCCACCGGCGCTGCTGGCGAGGGCAAGGGCGCGGCGAACGCGGTCTCCGAAAAGCCCACTTCCGCAGCGATGCGCTGCATCTCCTCGACACCGGGCAGCTGCGGCCCCAGCCAGACACCGGCCGGATTGCCGCCCTTGGCACCGGTGGAGAAGGCGGCAATGCGCACCAACTCGGGTTCCCACTCACGCTCTGTCATCGCTCGCTCCTGACTGTCGCCGACATGATAGGCCTGCACTTGCCGCAGGCCGCTTTCCATAAGATAGCGAGCCCGCTGCGGCCGGTAAATTAAATGGGTGCGCGGGTGCCGCTTGGGCGCCGCAGATCCGGGCCACAGCAGCTACGTTTGATGCGTGTCTGTATAAGGTCCTGTTGTGGAGCACCCTATGTATTCTTACACCCTCACCTTCAAGGAGGAGGTCGACAAGCTGACCGCCCCCGAACATGAAATCAGCCTGCACACTCCCGCCCAGGCCGGTGATTTCATCATCCTCTCCGATGGCAGCCGTCATCAGGTGATGTTTGTCACCCACCGTGCCCACTACAGCAGCCTCTATCTCGACAAGGGGGTTCGAGTGCCGCAGGGCTAGCGAAAGCCATCAGCGATTACAGCTAACAAAAGCGCGGCTCTTGGCCGCGCGTTGAACGTTCCGGGCAGATCACGGGATATCAGAGCACCTTGATCACCGGCTGGTGCATGATGGCAACCTCGTTCTGATAAACCACCAACTCGCCCGGCGGCATGCCCCGTTCACCCAACACGGTCACGGCGCACTCGTAGCGGTAAGGGCCGCTGGTGAATAGATAGGTGTGGTTGCCCCCCGTCCCCTCCACCCTGACGGTGCCATTGCTGAGCACCAGGTCCGGCTTGTCGCTGAGCACCTTGCCCTTCGCCCAGGAGGCATAGCGATAACGGCCGTCACCCAGCTCGTCGATGCGAATGGTAAATTTCTCGGTCTGCCACATCAGCTCGGGGCGCTGGTACTCCCGCAGACCGGGATGCAGATCGCTTTTCTGTTTGGCGACCAGCTCGGCCTTGCGTTTTGCAGCCTGCGCCGTCTGGTGATTGATACCGATCACCTTGCCATCAAAATCCAGCCACACCTCGCCACTGCCCAGCATGATGCCGCGCCAGCCCATGGCCTGCCAATCCTGCCCGACCCGGGAGCTGGCGATGCTGTTTAAAAGAGCCTCATCAAACACCTCGTCGAAACGGGCCACCATCTCGGACGGATTCTTGATGACCGGGATGGGATACTCCTGCTTGAAGGGGTATTTGAACTGACGGGCAAGGGCCTGTGGATCCCGCGCCTTGGCGGCATCGATCACCTTCTGTACCAGAGGGCAATATTCGGCGCCGAGCTGCGGCTCCTCGGCATAAGCTGGCGCCATGGTCAGCAGCCAGCCCAGCAGCACAAGCATCACCCCGCTGCGCGCACACCTTGACGACCGAGCGACGTTCCAGGAAACCTGCCACTGCATCTTGCTCATGCCACCTCCTCAATTAGCTTGGCCATCATATATTCATCGACATATGCACCATCGACCCTCATCGTATTGCGTTTGACCCCTTCCACCTCGAATCCGCAGGCGCGGTATAGCGCACAAGCCCGGGCATTGTGACACATGACGCTCAACTCCATACGGGTAAAGCCGTGCGCCCTGGCCCACGCCTCCAGCGAAGACATCATTTTTTGCCAAAGCCCTGTCCAGTTGCAGAGAGTTGAATGCCGATAACGCAATACAGTACATGTTTGTTGCGATTTGCCGGTTGACCGATGCCGACAATAAAACCTGCAATTTCGCCATGCTCCGACAGTACCAGCATGACTTTGTTGTTTGCATCGACAAACGAGGCCAATATTTGAGCTTGCTCGACCTCAGTTGTGGTGCGCTCACCCGGCTCATAGAGCATAAAGGTTGTTTCATTGTCGAGTCTGTTCATCAAGGCCAGTAGGTTATCTGCATCCGATACCCGGACTTGTCTTACTTCCATCTATTTTCCCCTCCATGGGACTTTGTTTTTTCCGTTCAAATACGACTACTGAGCACGCCGGGCCCGGCAACCAATATTCATAGAAGTCTGTCTCGGCATGCTTGGGGTTGGGCCTCGAATATTGCCACCCGCAGCGCCGATAGAAACGCAGCGCCCGCAGGTTGAGGCGGCTGACCGACAACACCACTCGCCGGCTGCCAGCCTGCCACAAGGTGCGGCCGATATATTGCAACAGCAGATCGGCCATGCCTTGACCACGAGCCTGTGGCGTCAAATAGATCAGGTATACATAGCCGGTTTCCGGTTCGGCTGAGACAGTGCAAAACTCCAGCTGCCCCACTATTTCGCCCCCCTGCCAAACATGCAGATAATGCCACTCCTGGCTGGTCAGCCTCGTCGCCATTCGCTCCCGATAGCCCGCCAGAAACTCCTCAAATCCCTCGTCGCGATGGAAGCTGCAAACATAGGCGTCCCGGCGGGACGCCACACAAAACCCATAGTCACGCGCCAGGTTTATTTTTTTGAATTCGAGATTCATCGCCATCCTGTTTGCTTGGGCAGACCGGCTATGGGTCCAGACAGATATAAACAGTGAGCAATAACATCAGTCGAATGACTCTTCAGCCTCTCTGATAGTGGAGGAGATCAGCTGTTCGAAGATTTCCATTTGTCCGGCAGGAATAAGCTGAGATTGCATCAATCTACGTTTTTCCGGACCAAAACACCGTTCGGCCACCCAACCAATCAAATAAACCAGTGAGAGGCAGCCGCCTGCCGTTGCAATATTTCCTTGCACGACCAGAGGAAAGTCCTGAACATCTCCCCCCATCTCCAGCAACTGGGCTTTGGCTGCAGAGTTGGTTGTTAATTTTTTCCCCTTCAGCAAGCCCAGTTCATGCAATATGAATGAACCAGCACAGATTGAGCCAATCAGCTGCCGCTATGGGTCCAGCCGCAACGCGGACATGAACTCGTGGTCTTGCAGCGCGGCAGGGATACCACGCTGCCCGCAGGTGATCAGCACCACATCCTGATCACGTGCTTCCGCCACATCTCCATCCGTCTTTACGTTGATACCCAGTGCAGAGCCATGCTCAGGCTTGGTTCCCAGTATTTTCACCGACCAGCTCTCTTTGTTTATCCCAAGCAGGTCATACATCAAGAAAAAATCCACATCGGTGAAATCATCAAATAAAACAATACCAACCTTGTACATGGCTACCCCGCCCTCCTGTGCAGATAATCAAATGGATATGTAATGCGCCGCATGAAATATCACGTCATGTCACCTTGAGGTGCTTTTTCACCTTCTTCAACGCCATTTTGCGCTTTAGCGGCGAGAGATAATCGATAAACACCTTGCCCTGCAGATGATCGATCTCATGCTGCATCACGATGGCCAGGAAATCGCTGCTCTTTACCGTGATAGGCACGCCATGGCGATCCAGTGCCGACACCACCACCGAGCTGTAACGCTCGACATCCGCGTAGTAATCCGGCACGGAGAGACACCCCTCTTGGCCAAGCACCTTTTCAGTACCACGAATCACTTGCGGATTGATCAACACCAGCGGCTGATCCCGTTTTTCTGACAGGTCGATGATGACGATGGCCTCCTTGCGCCCCACTTGCGTGGCCGCCAGACCAATACCATTGTCGGTGGCATAGAGGGTCTCCAGCATGTCATCGATCAGGCCTTGCACGGCCGCAATATCCTCAACCTGCTCGGCCTTGATGCCCAATCGAGGGTCGGGAACCGTTAAAATCTCCAGCCTTGCCATGAGGGCTCTCCGTCAACCATTAGTACCTACAACTCTTCTCTCGTCACCGGCCGGGACAAGGAGACGAACGCCGGCTCTTCCGCCACCACCTGATAACCGAGGCGCCGATAAAACCCTATCGCCCTCTGATTGGCGCTAAAGCTCGACAGGGTCACCCGGAGTCTCCCCTCAGATGCCGCTTTGCAATGCAGCCGAGCCATGACGACCGAGCCAAGCTGCCGGCCCTGATGAGGGGGGAAGATAATCAACAGATGAACGTGCAGCGCATCGTCGTATGGCTTGCAGCAGAGCAGACCGACTCGCTCCCCCTCTGCCAGGATCCACGAAAACCAGTGCGGCTCATATTCGCTGGTCAACCGCTCACGCTGCATCTCGTCATCCCAGCCAAACACTGCCTCGACATAGGGAAAAATCCCCTCCTTGACGGCCGCAAAGCGCTGTTCAAACTCACTTGGCGCTATCCCCACCAGTTCGATCTCCATCCCGCCTCCTCGGCTCAACCACCTTGGCGGCCTGATGACCGCCGCTCGTCAGAGCGCCCACCCGCCATGGCGGTCATGTCGCTTGGCCCCAACATTGATTTTCATTTGGGTATCTTACCGGACAATCTGGCGATGAAAAGATGGCAGGCATAAACAGGCGGGATAAGAGCAATAAGCCCCCACTCAACCTCTCGGTAGAGGATGCAGAGACAGACCAGGGGTGCCATGATGGGATTACGTCCGGGGCGACATAGAAGCATGAGTGTCGGAGCATAAACAGCAACCGGGCCAACCTTGGGCCCGATGGGTTTAAGGGAGGCTCACCTCCTCCATAAAAATCAGCCGCAGCGGCTCTGCCAGCAGCGCCTTAGCCTCTGCGGCAAAGGCCTGGAAATAGTCCGTCTGGCAGTGGCTGTCCAGCGCGGCCTGATTGACGAACGCCTCGCGCATGTAGAAGGTGCCCGGCTCGTCCTGCAGTTCAAACAACACGTAATCCAGGTTGCCCGGCTCACGCCGAGTCGGCGCAATGAGCTTGAGCAGCTCGCGGTGCAGCGCCTCTCTCATGCCGGCGCGGGCTTTCAGCACGGCGATGGACACCCGTTTCTGTTCACTCATCTTGGTCTGCTCCATGTTCTCAAGGGTAAGCAAAGGGGCCCCAATCCGGGCGCCACCTTCGCATCGAGCAGCAGTGTAAGAGGAGCGGCCTGGCGGGATATAGCCGGGCAGGATGGACACTCTGTTCAAGCCACTGAAGGAATCAGCGCCTAGAGCGCCTCTATCTTCACCTTGATAAGCCCGGCGCGGGGATTGCCGATGGCGCTGAAGGCCGCTTTGGAGAGATCGATGATGCGCCCGCGCGGGAAATTACCCCTGTCGTTGACCCTGACCACCACGCTCTTGCCGTTGGCGAGGTTGGTGACCCGCACCATGGCGCCAAAGGGCAACTCCATGTGGGCGGCGGTGTTGGCGTGGCGCTGATAAGGCTCGCCGCTGGCAGTGCGCTTGTTGTGGTAGCGATCAGCGTAGTAGGAAGCAAGCCCCGTCTCGCTATAGCCGCGCCAGCTGCCGCCGTGGCTCTCGTCATAGCGACTGCTGCAGGCGGCCAGCAGCACGGTGAGCGACAGCAGCAGCCCCTTTCGCAAAAATTGCCCCTTTTCAACCATGTGCCTTGTCCTTGCTCCCCTGCGGGGTTGTCGATGCCAATGAAGCGGTAGCGGGCATGAGCGAACCGGCGTGGTGCCGGCCAGCCATGGCCGCGCCGCTACTTTGCCACAGTTTCCAAACAAAACGGGAGGCCAAGCCTCCCGTTTTCATACCTCGTCCGTCAGCCTCTGTCAGGCGATGAGCTTGTCATCGGCGAAGCCAAAGCCGCGCAGCCCCACCACATGCACATGCTCGTGCTTGCCCTGCACCTTGCGGATGAGCTTGTAGGTGGTGCCCTTCTCGGGGCTGATGTTCTCGGGCGCAGCGATAAGCAGCTGCATATCCTGCCGCTCGCACAGCTCGAACAAGGTGGCGATGGACTTGCCATCCAGACGGGCCGCTTCGTCAAGGAACAACAGGCGGCAGGGAGCGATGTCCTTGCCGCGCAGACGACGGGACTCCTCCTCCCAGCTGATCAGCACCATCAAGAGGATGGCCTGACCGGTACCGATCGCCTCGCCGGTGGAGAGCGCGCCGCTCTCGGCCCGCAGCCAGCCATCGGCCCCGCGCTGCACCTCGATCTCCAGCTCCAGATAGTTGCGATAGTCGAGCAGCACGTCGCCCATCACCTGATAGCTGCGATCCCCCTGCTCTACTTGCGGGTTGAGGCGCTGGAACAGCTTGGCCATCGCCTCGGAGAAGCTGAGCTCCTTGTCGGCGAACAGATCGTTGTGCATGGCGGTTTGATCCGCCAGCGCCGTCAGCAGACGGGTGTGGGCCTCGCGGATATTGACGTTGAGGCGCACCCCGCGCACCAGACCGAAGGCGATGTTCTGCAAGCCCTGGTTGAGCACCCGGATTCGGTTCTGCTCGCGGCGGATGATGTTGGTGATCTTGGCCGCCACCTCGTGGGAGGAGAGCGACAGATGGGTTTCCCGCTGCTTGAGCTCGTCAGCGAGACGGGCCAGCTCGATCTCCATCTCCTCGATCGCTTCCACCGGATCATCGGAGCGGATGATGTCGTTACGGATGCGATCTTTCAGGTAACGGTAGACCTGCACGTAGAAGGCCACCTTCTGCTCGGTGCTGCGGTTGCCCTCAGAGAGGCGCAGCGCATCGCGCAGGGCTTCGTCGTGGGCCACCGCCACCCGCAGGGCGCCAAGGGCCTTGTCCGACATGGAACGCAGCTCGTCGCTGTCCAGATAAGCCAGCTCGCGCTTGTTGAGGCGCTTCTCGACGTCGGTCTCCCGCGCCAGCCGCACCACCCGCGACCAGCTCGCCTTGTGGCCCACCAGGGATTTACGGGCGCTGTAGTAATCCTTGCCTTCCAGCTTGAGACGACCGCCAAGGGATTCGATCTCGCGCTTGGTGACCTGCAACTGGGCCTCGGCGCTGGTGCGACGGGAACGGGTGCGGATCAGCAGCTCTTCAATCTCTTTCTTGTGGGCGCGCGCCTTCTCTTCCATGTCGTCGGAGAGGGTCAGCCCCATGGCCGCCAGCTCCTGCTCGAACTCGGTCAGGGTCTGGCGTTTGGCCTCGACGCTGGAGTTGAGGGCGGTACGCAGTTGCAACGCCTCGGTGTGGCGCTGGGCAATCTGCTTGTGCTGCTCGCCAGCGGTGCGGGCCGCCAGCTCGGCCGCTTTCAGCTTCTCTTTGAGCCGCTCGCTCATCTCGGAGGCCTTGCCCAGCAGGTCTTGCGCATCCTGATAGGCAAAGTGCGGCAGACGGGCCACCAGCTGATCGAGGGCGTAGCAACGGCGCTTCTGCTCGGCCAGCAAGTCGCTCACCTCATCGTAAGCCGCCTGCAGCGCGGCCAGATCCTGCGGATCCTGACGCAGCACCTGCACCATGGTTTCCAGTTTTTCCAGCGCCTTGCCGTGCTTGGCGATAAAGGCTTCGGCCTGTTTCAGGGCTTCAACGTCAGCGTGAGCCGCCTCAAGGCGGGCTGCCAGATCTGTCTCGGCAAACAGATGGGCAAAGGGCAGCATGCCCTGCACCAGCTGGATATGGCGAGTCAGCTGGGCGGCGGCCGCTTTGGCCTCGGCCAGCTGCTTGTCGCACTCACCGATGGCCCCTTGCAGCGCGCGCAGCTCGGCCTGTTTGGCCTGCACTTCGGCTTCGGGATCGGGGCGGAAGGCGATGTCCAGATGCTGACCGATAAAGTCGCGGAAGTGACCGTAGAGACGGTGGTACTTCTGCTGCTCGAAGGCGGCCTTGGCGTAGCCCTCGATGAGCCCTTCGCGCTCAAGGTCGAGCTGCTCGATGCGTTTTTCCCGGGCGGCGCGACCAAACAGCGGCAGCTCGGGGTAGCGGGAGAAGCGCACCTGACGCTTGCTGGTGCGCACCAGCACGGCGTCCCCCAGCTCGTCCGCCTCCACCAGATCCTCGTCAAAGGAGTCGGGGTTGCCCTGAATGAGGTAGATATCCTCCGGGCAATCTTCCAGCTTTTTCAGCCGTTCGATGGCCCCTTCGAGGTCGAGCACCACCAGGGCGCTGCGAGCCGGGCCATAGAGCGCGGAGTAGTAAGGGGCATCGTCGATGGAGATGTCGTCATAGACATCGGAGAGCAACACGCCCCCCACCTGCTCGGCGATGCGGGCAAGACGCGGATCCGCCTCGCCGGCACCCAGCTGCAGGTTGCGAATTTGCAGCTCCAGCGCCTGTTTCTGCGCCGCGATGCGGTTGCTCTCCTGTTCGAACTCGCGCTCCTTGTCGAGCACGCCCTGCATGCCGGAAGAAAGTTCTTCGGCGGTGGTGAGCGGCAGACCGCTCTGCTCGCGCAGCTGCTCGAGTTTTTCAAAGGATTTGAGCCAGCGCGGCGCCAGCTTGGTGAGCTCGCTGATATCGCGGCCGAGCTGGCTGCCCTGATGCTCGAAGCTGGCGCGGCGCTGATCCACCTCTGCCCGCAACTCACTCAGCTCCTCCTGACGGGTGCGCTGGGCTTCGAGGAAGATCTCCAGCTCGTCCTGGCTCGCGATCAGCTGGCCAGAGGCCTGCTGCAGCTCGTCACGCAAGCGCAGCAGCGCTTGCTGACTTTCGCTCTCTTTCTCGAGGCGAGCCAGCGCGGCGCGCAGCCCCTGCCCCTGGGCGATGCGGGCCTTGTTTTCAATGTGACGCTTGAGCAGCGCCTGGGCGGTAGGCCAGGCGGCCTCACGCACTGTCTCGGGGGCGATGCTGAGCAGCAGCACCAGCGCCGCTTCATGCTCGGCCACCGCCGCCTTGGCCAGCGCCAGCTGCTGTTCGGCCCCCAGCACCCGGCTGGTGAGGCTCTGTTCGGCGGCGCGGAACTGATGCAGGGTGTCGCTCGCCTGTTCGGCGGTCAGCCCCGGCAGCTCGCACTGCTCGCGGGCAGTCTCCAGCGCCTGCACCGCCTGACGGTACTGAATGGCGCGGGTCTGCTGGATATCGAGCGCCTGCTGATAGTCGGCCAGCTGGGTCTTGAGGCTGTCGACTTCTGCCTGCGCCAGCTCCTTGCGCTCTTCCACCTCCAGCAACTGGCCATGGATCTCCTCCACGATCGCCTGCTGCTGCTCCAGCTTGTCCATCAGCTCCGCCAGATCGGCGCGGTACATCTCGATCTTCTTCTGCAAGCTGACCGCAGCCATCACCTTGGCCAGGTGCTCGGAGGCAGACTCCAGCTCGTCGGTCAGCAATTTTTCGCGGTTGGTGAGCTGCTCCACCTCGTCGGCCAGATAGATGGCGCGCTGCTTTTCTTCGGCCAGCAGGCGACGCTTGCCTGCCAGCTCCTGGCGGGCCTTGAGGGCCAGCTCGGAGAGGCGATTCTTCTCGGCGGCGTTGCGCACATAGTCGGCCGCCACATAGTGGGTGGTCTCGGTAATGAGGTTCTTGAACAGATCCCGCTGACCCTGCGTCTCCTTGATCGCCTCCAGGGTACGGCGGTTCTCGTAGATGGCCGCCTCCATGTCTTGGAACGCCTTGCGCACCCCGGAGTTCTCCGGCAGCAGGTATTCACGCAAGGAGCGGCTGATGGACGAAGAGATGCCGCCGTAGAGGGAGGCTTCGATCAGGCGATAGAACTTGCCGCGATCCTTTTGATCACGCAGCTTCTTCGGGGTGATGCCGAACTCGAACATGAAGTTGTGATAATCGGTCACCGTATTGAACTTGGCGACCTTGAGCGCCCCCAGCTCGGCGGCGGCCCCTTTCAGATCGGCGAAGGCACGTACCCGGCCCTTGCCGTCATCGAGCTTTTCCAGCAGTAGATCGGTGGGTTGCAACTGCTCGGGCACATCCACCAGCGCGAACGGGGTGATGTTGACCTTGTTGTCGCGGTTGGCCACCTGCTCGAGGTGAACGCCGACCCAGATCCGCTGCTCGCGGCTGTTCATCACTTCCAGCAGCGAATAGCAGTGGCCGCGCTGCAGCTTGCCGTAGAGCCCCTTGTCGCGGGACGCGCTGGAGGAGCCCGCCTCCGTGGTATTACGGAAGTGAAGCAGCGACTGGTCGGGAATGAGCGCCGCGATAAAGGCCGCCATGGTGGTGGACTTGCCCGCGCCGTTGCCGCCGGACAGGGTAGTGACCAGCTGGTCGAGATCGAAGGTGCGGGCGAAGAAGCCGTTCCAGTTGACCATGGTCAGGGATTTGAATTTGCCTCTCACGACTTTGCCTCCATCTGGGCCTTGGATTTAACGCTGCAAGTCATCTTCCACCTCCAGTTCAAGCTGCTCTTCATCGAGATCCGCCTCGATATCCTCAAACAGCGAATCGCTGCTCGGCATCTCGTCGTCGTGGAAGATGGCCTCACCCTCCTGGATCATCCGCAGCTGGACGGCGCGCGGATCCTCATCGGAGCGTACGTCGGCGGCAAAGCGGAACACCGATTCGTTGACCCGGAATTTGTCGCTGTTGCCAAGGGCGGTGATCATGCCAAGGCGGCGCAGACGGCGCATGGAAGTGCGGATCTTCTCCAAGAGCTTCTTCTTGTCCAGATCGGTGCCACCGGATCGGCTGTTGACCATCCGCAGCAGTTGCTTCTCGTCGGCCAGGCTCAGCACCTCTTCTTGCAGTTCGCCCATGGCGAACACCCCTTCCGAGGCGAGCCGATCCGGGCTCAGGTAGAGGTAACAGAGTACCTTGCCCACCAGCATGTCGAGCTCGGAGAGGACGGTGGTACCGATGTCGGCGCTCGGGCGCGGGCGCAGATAGAAGAAGCCTTCCGGCGCCTTGATCAGTTCAACCTGATAGCGGCCGTAGAAGATCTCCAGCTCCTGGTGGTACTCCACCAGCGCCGAGTGCTGTTCGAACTCGTCGGCACTGATGTGGCGGCCGGAGCGCAAGGCGGTGTCGATGCGCGGAAACAAGGGGTTGGCAATCGCCTCTGCGAGCCGCAGCGGCAAGGGAAACTCAGTATTGATCAATGACATAGGCCTGAACCTTGGATCCAGCTTGGTTAATGGGTTTCCATGCGGGCTGACGATGCAGCTGGTGCTCGCCGCTGGCATGGCCCAGGCGCACGGCCTGGTCGATCAGAAGACGCGCCACGTCGAAGTGGGCATGGGCCGGGTAGTCCAGCAGGTACTCGCGCAGCACGTCGGCGAGATCCAGCTGCTGGCCCTGCTCGGGGTAGCGGGCCAGGTAGCGCTCGATGCGCTCGGCCAGCTCCTGGTTGATGTCCACCATCTCCATGTACTCCATCTCGAGCGGCACCTCGCCGGTCACCTCCTCGTCGTGGATGGCGATGGTCTCGTCCCGCAGCTCCAGCAGGCGCGGCTCTTCGGCCACCCGCAGCAGCCAGTTGTGCTGCTCAAAATTGCGGATGGAGTCGCGCAACCGCTGGCTGAAGGCGCGGTTCTTGTCCATATCGATGGCATTGCGGATGAACTTGTGGACGTGCCTGTCATAGCGGGCCCACAGCTCGATGCACTGCTGACCCCAGCTGGTGATGACGTCCAGCCGCCCCTGCAGGGCGTGGGTCAGCTCTTCGACGTGGAACAGATCCTCGCGCCCCTGCGCCGCTTCCTGAATGTTGAGCAGCCCCGCCTGCAGGCGGTGGCCGGCGGCGTCCAGGGTATCTTGCAGCTCGCGCAGGGTCTGGCCGGTCTCGTGCAGCAGTTTTTCGCAGCTGTGGATGGCATCGACCCAGTTCTGGGTCAGCAGGGCCGCGATCTCGGTTTTGACCTGATTCTGCTGCTCGTCCATGGCGCGCTGGGTGAGATCGATGCGCCCCAGGGTCTCTTCCAGCGAGAAGGTGAGCCGTGGCAGCACCTCGGCATCCCACTGCTCGCGGGTGTTGGTCTCGAGCGCCGCCTTGCGGGCGGTGTCGAGCTCGGCCGCCAGGTGTTCGAGCAGGATGGAGAGCTTGATGGAGTCAACCTGGCGCTGATCCATGAAGAAATCGACGATGCTCATGCCAAGGCGCGACAGGCGATAGAGGCTCTCCCCCGCCACCATGTCGGTGTTGAAGCGCGACAGCAGTTGCTGGCGAATGAGATCGTTGATGGCGTTGTTGGCGCGACCGGTGAGGGTCTCGTCCATCTGGCCGAAGGCGTTGCTGACATAGCCAAAGGCATCGTGCAGCGCCGCTTCAGACAGATCCGATTCATCTTCGGACAGCGTCTTGATTGCAATCAGAAAGGCCAGCCGATCGGTGGGCAGGCTCAGCGCCAACCCCTCCTGCCTGACCCATCCCACCATTTCGGGCAGGGTACGGGATGTACTCATCATGATGTTGTCATCTCGTTGTTGTATTGGGCGCAAAGCCTTGCGCGCGGCTACATCCGGTAGCATCAAAAAAGGGGCCTCAGCCGGTGGGTTTTTGCGCCATCACGTGGATATAGCGCCCCAAGGAGATAAACGGCTCCTGCCGGCAATATTGCAGCTCCATGGCCAGCAGATCGTCGAACTTTTCCCGCTGATCCTGCTTGTGGCGCATGTAGTCGTGGATCACCCGCACCCCGGTCTTGCCGATGATCTTGAGCCCGCCTCGGCCAATCCAGTCGTAGACCTGCTCCGGCAGCTGGGGATTGGTGGGGGTCAGCGCCGTCTGGCGCTTCTTGTTGAGCCCCTGACGCACGTAGTCAAAATTGCCCACCACCAGGCTCTGGAACAGCAGACCGTGACGGTTGTAAAAAAGCAGCGACAGTATGCCCCCGGCATTGACGAAAGGGAACAGACCGAGCAAGGTCTGGCGCGGCTCGGCGAGCCACTCCAGCACCGCGTGACAGAGCACCAGATCGAAGGTGCCGGTCACGTGTGCTTTGAGATCCTGAATGGGGCAATGGATGAGACGAATTCTGTCTTCCAGCCCCTTCTCGGCGATCTGGCTGCGGGCCAGTGCCAGCATTTCCGCCGACAGATCGCACAGCTCCACCTGATGGCCCATGGCCGCCAGCTTCTGGGCGAAATAGCCAAAGCCGCCCCCCGCATCCAGGATGCGCAGCGGCCGGTTGCCAAGGCGGGCCAGGCAGGCTTCGATGTCGCTCCACACCACTGTGGTGCGGATGCGCCCCTTGGTGGAGTCATAAATGTTGCGGGCGAACTTGTCGGCGCGCCCGTCAAAACTCTGATCTTGCTTCAAGACGAACTCAACTCTGTGGCCACGGGAAACGGGCCTGACGAAAAAGAGGGTATTCTGTCACATCCCGAATTTGCTGAAAACTCAAGGCGCAGCTCCCTCCCCCAGGTGATGGAAAAAACATCGTTTGGCGCCCACTTTGCCCCCATTTCGCGCTTTTCGGGGTGTGCGGGCAGGCACTGCACAACCTGTGTACCTTGATGGCGCCATGCAGCCCTGGGAAGAGGCGCCTATACAAGGGCGCCAAAATCCTTAATAATTTTTTAATGCATTGTTATATAAGGAATAACAAGTGGACGCCCTGTTTGACCTCAAAAAGTGGCTGGGCCAGCTGCTGATGCCGCTCCCCTTCTCCCTCAGCCTGCTGCTGCTGGCGCTATTGCTGCTCTGGTTCACCCGTTTTCAGAAGAGCGGCAAGCTGCTGGCGACCCTCTCGCTGCTGCTGGTCACCCTGATGGGAATGCGACCGGTGAGCTACGAGCTGGCCCGCGGGCTGGAGCAGACCTTTCCCCCCTTCGAGACAAGCCAGCATCCCGACATCGAGGCCATCGTGGTGCTCGGCAACGGCCATGTCAGCGACCCGGCGGTGCCCGAGCGATCCTGGCAGAACAATATTGCGCTGGCCCGCACCCTGGAGGGGGTACGGCTGGCCCAGGCTTATCCGCAGGCGGAACTCATCTTCTCCGGTTATGTGTCCGGGGATCCCCTGTCGAACGCCGAGGTCAACGCCCGCATGGCGGTGAGCCTCGGCATTCCCCGCACGCGGATGACGTTGTTTGAAAACAACAAAGACACCCACGACGAGGCGGTCAGCATCAGCCGTCATCTCAAGGGCAAACGAGTGGCGCTGGTGAGCTCGGCAACCCATCTGCCGCGGGCCATGGCGCTCTATCAGGGTCAGGGACTGAACGCCGTGCCCGCCCCCACCGACTACACCGCCAAGCAGAGTCAGGTGGCGCAACCTCTCTACAGCTACCTGCCAAAAGGGCGCTATCTGATGTATTCCGAGGCTGCCATTCACGAATGGATTGGGGTATGGTGGGCCCGTTTGCGGGGGCAGGTTAACGATTGAGCAATCGAGCCTTTCATTCCTGATTTGGATCAGGAAAGCGAAAAAAAATTACGTCATTTGCCGCCGGGTCAGCTATCTTGGGCTCGGTTCAATTCATATAATGTCGCGCAATCAAATGCCTAGGAGATATACAAGATGAGACAGCACCTGGTAATGGGTAACTGGAAACTGAACGGCACCAAAGCTTCCGTCGAAGCTCTGATCAAAGGACTGACCCCGGCTGCTGCCGCTCATCCTTCTGTGCAAGTCGCCGTCTGCCCGCCGGTTATCTTTTTGGGTCTGGTTGAGCAACTGACCGCCGGCAGCAAGATTGCCTACGGTGCCCAGAACGCCGACGTTCACGAGTCCGGCGCCTTCACCGGCGAAAACGCTCCGTCCATGCTCAAAGCCTTCGGTTGCACCTACTCCCTGGTCGGCCACAGCGAGCGTCGTACCCTGCACGCAGAGACCGACGACGTGGTTGCTGCCAAGTACGAAGCCATCCAGAAAGGCGGCCTGATCCCCGTGCTGTGCATCGGTGAGACTCTGGCTCAGTTCGAAGCCGGCACCACCAACTCCGTGGTCGAAACCCAGCTCAAAGCCGTGATAGACCGTTGCGGTATCGCCTCCTTCAACAACGCCGTCGTGGCTTACGAGCCGGTATGGGCCATCGGTACCGGCAAGACTGCCACCCCGGAAATCGCTCAGGCCGTTCACGCTCACATCCGTCAGTACCTGGCCGGCTTCGACGCCGCCGTGGCTGCCAAGGTACAGATCCTGTACGGTGGTTCCGTCACCGGCGCCACCGCTGCTGACCTGTTCGGTCAGCCGGACATCGACGGCGGCCTGGTGGGTGGTGCGTCCCTGAAAGTGGACGACTTCTCCCAGATCATCTCTGGCGCGGCCAAGTAATCGGCTGCCATGGAGGGGGCACTTGCCCCCTCCTGCATATCGCTTTTCCTATGGCAGCCGCCGCATCCCATAGGAAAGCCGATATAGTAAAAGTGGCTTGTCTCATTCAACCATTTCGTATTCGACAACTCAGATCCAGAGGCACTCATGACCAAACAAATCAAACGTATTGGTGTTTTGACCAGTGGTGGTGACGCACCGGGTATGAACGCAGCCATCCGCGCCGTGGTGCGCGCCGGTCTGCATCATGGCCTGGAAGTCTACGGCATCTATGATGGCTACCTCGGTCTGCATCAGGACCGTATCGTCAAGCTGGAGCGTCACAGCGTCTCCGACGTGGTCAACCGTGGTGGTACCTTCCTCGGCTCCGCCCGTTTCCCCGCCTTCAAAGATCCGAAAGTGCGCGCCGAAGCGATCGAAAATCTGAAAAAGCACGGCATCGACGCCCTGGTGGTGATCGGTGGTGACGGTTCCTACATGGGTGCCAAGAAGCTGACCGAAGAGGGTTTCCCCTGCATCGGCCTGCCGGGCACCATCGACAACGACATCGCCGGTACCGACTTCACCATCGGCTTTGATACCGCACTGAACGTGGTGGTAGACGCCATCGACCGTCTGCGTGACACCTGCAGCTCCCACCATCGCATCTCCGTGGTCGAGATCATGGGCCGTCACTGCGGTGATCTGGCCATGTCCGCCGCCGTTGCCGGCGGTGCCGAGTACGTGATCGTGCCGGAAGTGGCGTTCGACAAGGACAAACTGCTGCAACAGATCAAGGAAGGCGAAGCCAAGGGCAAGAAGCACGCCATCATCACCATCTGTGAGCACGTCACCGACGTGAACGCCCTGGCCAAGGACATCGAAGCCCTGACCGGCCGCGAAACCCGCGCCACCATCCTGGGCCACATCCAGCGTGGCGGTACCCCCACCGCGCGTGACCGCATCATGTCCAGCCGTATGGGTGCCTACGCCGTCGAGCAGCTGCTGGCCGGTCACGGTGGTCGCTGCGTCGGCATCCAGCGCAACGAGATGGTGCACCACGACATCATCGACTGCATCGAGAACCTCAAGCGCCCGTTCGATCAGGAGCTCTACGATCTCTCCACCACCCTGTTCTAAGCCCCGCTTTCAGGTTGCTGTGACAAAAGCCCTCCACTGGAGGGCTTTTTTATTGAGCCCTGCTCGCCACGCCCGGGGCCATGACACCACCTCGTTGCAACCATCCCTGCGCTCCTCGCAGTACTTCCTCTGTTTATCGCCTGCCCACCCCCTTCTTCGAGGCTCCTTGCACCGTTAACCGGTTCAACCGGCATTGCACATCAACAACGCGGTACACGGCCCTCTGCAGTCCGGCTTCTGCCGAGAACAGCGCCACCTCTCTGCACACTCTTCTTGCTCTGTCTTCTTGCTCTGTCCCTTGGCGTTGCCGACCGCAGGCGCCCCATCGGGCCGCCAACATGCCAGGAAAAGATCCGAACAGAGACGAAAAGTGGGTCGACAGGGCACCATCAGCAGAGGGGATTTTGCAAAAAGACGGGAAGAGACATGTCAGAAGGTGGCGTCACGACAGGGAAAAACCGTTCGACTGCGACAAAAACATGTTGGAGACGGAAAATGGCGCTGACAGCCGCCCAAACCATGGCGGGGTCATCACTCTCCCCTCAAAATCGTCTTTTTTTGCCGACATAATTTTAGAAAAACAAAAAAGCCTCATATAAAACCCCTCTACAGTATCATAATGGAATGACCTAATAGACTGTTTTAATTGAAATAACTTAAAAATCCACTTCTCTACACCGCATGACATGACCATCAAGACGATAAAATGAACTTAAAGGTGCAAAAATGAAGCTTTCGATACTCACTAAGCAGATTAAAGCCAATAAATGCAATTTACTATTGTTTTACCGCACAATTGTGGTATCTTGGTTCCATCAACAGTCAGCCAAGGGAGACAAAAATATGAAAGAGTTTGTGGTTACTGCAGTTTTTACTGTGTTTTTCACTCTGGTTGCCGTCTCTCTGCCGTCACTGTCACAGCTTTGAGGCGGTTAGTTGCCCACCCGATGAGCCTGATGGGCAACGACAGGCATCGCCACGCTGGTTAATTCACCGCTTAATGTCATTTTTTGGTGGTTCATCGTAAACAGCGACCAATACGGCTATTAGTACGACCAAGCGAACATAATTACAGCTGCCTGCCAGAGGTAGCCTGTCAACAGGGGGAGCCAGTGGCTCCCCCTGTTGCATTTGCGTCTGCGGGATTTACTCTTGTCCCCCTGCCCGTCACAATGTCCGCTGGATTCGCCATGCAGGAATTACCATGACACAAGATGCGCTAAGCCATTGGCGTCGTGATCTTCATCGTCTGCCCGAAGCGGCCTGGTGTGAATTTCGTACCAGCTCCCTCATCGCCCACCACCTCAGTGAACTCGGTTTCTCCATCATGCTGGGCGACAAGCTGCTGGCCAGCAACCTCATCATGGGCCGCAACATCGACGTGCAGGCCCAGAAGGAGCGAGCCCTGCGCCAGGGTGCCCATCCGGACTGGCTGGGCAGGATCGAAGAGATAACTGGCGTGATGGGGCTGTGGGACAGCGGCCGTCCCGGCCCGACCCTGGCCTTTCGCTTCGACATCGATGCGGTGGAGGTCGAAGAGAGCCAGGATGAGCTGCATCCTCCCAGCCAGGAGGGGTGGCACTCGCGCAATGCCGGCTGGATGCACGCCTGCGCCCATGATGGCCATACCGCCATCGGGCTGGTGCTGGCCGAGCGGATCGCCGCCCTCGCCGATCGGTTGAACGGCCGCATCAAGCTGTTCTTCCAGCCCGCCGAAGAGGGCTGTCGCGGCGGCAAGGCGCTGGCCGCCGGCGGTCAGCTCGACGACGTGGATGCCCTGCTGGCGCTGCACATCGGCATTCATGCCAACAGCGGCGAGCTGGTGGTCAATCCCACCGAGTTTCTCTGCTCCACCAAGTTCGACGTGGAGTTCATGGGGCGTGCCGCTCACGCGGGGCTTGAGCCCAACGCCGGTAGCAATGCGCTGGCGGCGGCCTGCATGGCCACCACCGCCATGCTCGGCATCGCCCGCCACCGCGATGGCATGACCCGCATCAACGTAGGCCAGCTCCATGGCGGCAGCGGCCGCAACGTGATCCCGGGTCACGCCCTGTTGCAGGGAGAGACCCGGGGCGCCACGCCGGCCCTCAACGACTACATGTTCAGCCAGGTGCAGCAGATGGTGGAAGGGGCAGCCATGATGCAGGGCGCCACCTACCTCATTCGCAAGCAGGGTGAAGCCATCGGCATCGACAACAGTCCGACCCTGCTCGAAGAGATCATTCCGCTCGCCCAGGCGCTCAAGCTGGAGACCATCCATACCCGCCGTTTCGGCGCCAGCGAGGACGCGGGCTTTCTCATCGAACGGGTGCAGCGAAGCGGTGGCGAGGCGGCCTACCTGATCCTGGGGGCCAATCTGGCGGCGCCCCATCATCACCCGGAGTTCGACTTCGACGAGGCCGTGCTGGCCCCCGGCGTGGCACTGCTGGAGTCCTGGTTGCTGGCTCGCCTCGGCCGCTAGCAAACAGCCGGATACAAACAAGGCAGCCCGTGGGCTGCCTTGTTTTTTTTCACTCCTTGTGTGGCAAGGGGGTCTGTTGCACCTACTGCCCCAGCACGATGGCCGAGAGGTGGGCAAAGTGGTGGATCTCGTGGGTCGCCTCGCACGGACCATCCTGGCGAGCCGGGTTGTACCAGCAGGTTGCCAGCCCCTGCGCCGCGGCGCCGGCGATATCGGTCTTGGGGTTGTCCCCCACCATCAGCACCCGCGCCGGATCCGGGCGCTGCATCAGCTCGAGGGCATGCTGGAAAATGGCCGCCGCCGGCTTGGTCACCTGTACCTCGTCCGAGATCACCAGCGGTTCGAACCACTCGTTCCAGCCCAGCTTGTCGAGGCGGCCGCGCTGCGGCAGGCTGAAACCGTTGGTGATGATCCCCATCTTCACCTTGCTCTTCAACGCCTGCAGGGTCTCCACCACTCCCTCCAATGGCATGCTCAGGGCGATGATCTGCTGCAGGAAGGTATCGTTCATCGCCATCGGCGCCACGTCCACCTGTTCGGCAAACAGGGAGAAGCGGGTCTGCTGCAGGTGGGCGGCATCGATCTCGCCGGAGTTGTACTGCTGCCAGAGCCGGTGGTTGAGGGCATGGTACTCCGCCATCTTGGGCGGGGTCGGCGTCACGCCGTAAATGTGCAGCGTCTGTTCCAGCGCCTGGGCGACCGGGAAATCGAGCAGTGTTTCGTCCAGATCGAACAACACCCAGTCATAACTTGGTACTTTCACGGGATCCCTTACTGTTCTGGTTGATCAAGTTCATTGCGCCGCCCCAGCGGGCCGGCCAGCAGATCCAGTGTCAATCTGACCCCGAATCCGGTCACCTCGCTGCTGACCACGCCATTGCCGCCCTTGTTGCGAAAACCGCTCAAGTCGAGGTGCAGCCAGGGGGTCTGGGCGGGTACGAAGCGGCTGAGGAAGCGGGCCGCATCGATGTGATCCGGCGACGAGCCCGGCGCACACTGTAACAGATCGGCCCATTCGCTATCGAGGTTGTCGTCGTAGTCTTCATCCAGCGGGAAGGGCCAGATCCGCTCGCCGCTGCGCTGGCCAAGATTGATCAGCTCCCCCAGCCACTGGGGGCGGTTGGTGAAGGCGCCGCTGTAGCGGCTGCCGAGTGCCCGCTTGCAAGCCCCGGTCAGGGTGGCGTAGTCGATCAGCAGATCCGGATTGTCCTGCACCGCCATGCAGAGGGTATCCGCCAGCACCATGCGCCCTTCGGCATCGGTGTCCACCACCTCGATGGTGGTGCCGTTGAGGGCGGTCACCACCTCCCCCGGCCGATAGGCCAGCGGGCCTATGTGGTTCTCGGCGATGGCAAGCCAGCAGTGCACCTCATAGGGCAACCTGGCCCGACTGATGGCGTGGAGCGTCCCCAGCGCCACTGCGCTGCCCCCCATGTCCAGGTGCATGCCATACATGCTGCCGGAGATCTTGAGGTTGTAGCCGCCCGAATCGTGGCAGATCCCCTTGCCCACCAGTGCCAGCCGCCGCACCGCATTGGGCGGGCAGTAGCTCAGCTTGACCATGGCGGCCTGGTTGTCTTCCGAGCCGCGCGCCACCGCGATGAAAGCGCCAGCCCCCCGCTCGGCGAGCTGGGCCTGATCGTACTCATGCCACTGCCAACCTTCGCTCTGGGCTAGCTGGCGTACCCACTCCCGGTAGCTGCGGGCGGTCAGATCGGAGGCCGGCGACACCGCCAGATGGCGCGCCAGGCCGTTGCCCTCCGCCTCGGCATAGATCCGCGCCAGATCCAGCACGCAATTGGGGGACACCGCAATCTGCTGGTAGCGCCAGGGATCTTCGCTGCGATGCTTGTGACTGGGCAGCGGCACGTTGGCGGCCAGCAAGGTGGCCAGCACCAGTTCGGCCAACAGCGTGGTATCGGCCTCGTCAAAACCTTCCAGGTGCAGCCCCAACCGCTCGATCTTGAGCCCGGCCAGCGGCGCAACCCAGCCGCGCGCCTGCTTGTAGAGGGCATGATCGCGTGCGGGGTGTGCCGGCAGGAAGATCAGCAATTGCAGGGTATTGTGCAGCACCAGGCTGTAGGGCGCTTTCTGCCCCAGCGCGATCTGGGCGCCGACGGCGGCAAACTCGGGCAGGGCCAGCAGGCTTTCGCGGCGATCTTCGGCGCAGATCAGCAGATTGGCGGCCAGGCCGTTGGTGAGGACGGCAGCGAGGCCGGCGTCGTGAATGTCGATCTGCGGCGGCAAATAGGTAAATGGTTGCATCATTGGGCAAGGCCCTCGTCCATGAAGAGATATCAGAGATGATACCCAACAAAGCGGGGTCACAGCCAGATTTGCACTTGAAAATCAATATCAAGCGTGAAGGCGACACAAAGCAGAACGACCGCGAAGGCGGCTGGATTAAAAACTGGAGGGTTAGCGTAATAGAGAAAGGAAGTTGGTTGCGGGGGCCGGATTTGAACCGACGACCTTCGGGTTATGAGCCCGACG